>JAXEXP010000021.1:0-9012 GCA_034113365.1 Candidatus Spyradocola sp. | reverse complement strand
CGATACGTATCCAAACAGTTTCCGGTGACAATGGCGAGAAGGTCCCACCTGTTCCCATCCCGAACACAGAAGTTAAGCTTCTCCGCGCCGAAAGTACCTGGCTGGTGACGGCCCGGGAGGATAGGTCGTTGCCGGATTCCATATTCCTCAGTAGCTCAATGGCAGAGCACTCGGCTGTTAACCGGGGTGTTGTAAGTTCGAGTCTTACCTGGGGAGCCACATCGGAGCAAGCAGCGCTTGCTCCGATTTTTGCATAGAGGAACATCTGCCGAGCAGAGGTCGTTAAGAATAGAGAAAGGGAGGATGCTATGCTCAGGAGCAGAAATCGGGCGCTGTCGCTGGGGCGGCAGAGTCAGGGCAGGCTGGATGTGCCGCTGATGCTGATCACCGCGGCGCTGACCGTCATTGGGCTGATCGCGGTGGCAAACGCCACCATTGATCCATATGCCGTCAGCGAGGGGACGGGCATCTTCTCGGTACTGTCGCGGCTGACGAGCAATTCGTTTTACTGGCAGCTGGCGTGGGTCGGCGTGGGGCTGGTGGCCATCGTGCTGATCCAGATCTTCGACTACCGGGTGTACGGCGAGCTTGCGGTGTACATCTTCGGCGTGGCGCTGGCGCTGCTGGTGCTGGTGCTGTTCCAGACCGCCGGGCGCGGCAACGTGACGGCGTGGTTCTCCTGGATGGGCGGCAGCCGCAGCTTTCAGCCGTCGGAGGTGTGCAAGATCGCCATCATTTTGACGCTGGCCAAGCACATATCGCGATATGACGGGCCGATCGTCAAGCTCAAGCAGTTCCTGCCGGTGCTGGTCCACTTTGCGATCCCGTTCGGGCTGGTGCTGGCGCAGGACGACGTGGGCACGGCGCTGGTGTTCCTGGCCATTTTCCTGGGCATGCTGTTCGTTTCGGGGCTGGGCTGGAAGATCATCGCGGGGCTGGGCATCACGGGCGCGACGGCGTGCGTGGTCATCTGGCCGTTTCTGTCGGAATTCCGGCAGGATCGCGTGCTGAACTTCCTGAACCCGTCGCGCGACACGTCGGGCACGGGCTATCAGGTGCGGTATTCCAAGATCGCGGTGGGCTCGGGGCAGCTGACGGGCAAGGGGCTGTTCCAGGAGGGCGCCATCAGCCAGCTGGACTTTGTGCCGGAGAAGCACACCGACTTCATCTTCTCGGTGACGGCGGAGTCCGTGGGATTTGTGGGCTGCCTCCTCATCATCGTGCTGTATCTGGCGCTGGTGCTGCGGCTGTTTTACCTGTCCTACAAAATGCAGGATCGGTTTGGCGCGCTGATCATCGCGGGCGTGGCGTCGATGTTCCTGTTCCACATCTTTGAAAACATCGGCATGACCATTGGCCTGATGCCCGTGACGGGCATCCCGCTGCCGTTCATGAGCTACGGGGGCTCGAACATGCTGGCCAACCTTGCGGCCGTGGGGCTGGTGCTCAACGTGGTGCGGCATCAGCAAAAGACGGTTCTATGACGAAAAACACCCTCATACAGTGTAGAAAGCTGTATGGGGGTGTTTTGTGTGGCGGGAGGAAAGGCGCTGGAGCGGGCGAGGAAGAAGTACCGGGCGTGGCTGCGCGAGGGGGAGGAGATCTCCTACCCGAACCACTTTTTTGTGCAGCTGGGCGTGTGCGCGGCGCTGTTTCTGGTGCTGGCGGGGCTGCGGAACGTGCAGGCAGAGCCGGTGCAGGCGGCGTTGGCGGGGCTGCGCAGCGTGGCGACGTCGGAGGTGGAGCTGAGCCCGGGCATCGGGAAGCTGGAATTCGTGGGGAATTTTGTGCCCGAGAGCGTGCTGGTGTACTGGAACGCGGGTCCGGAGGTGCTGGAGGCACCTTTTGCGGACGCGGTGCTGCTGGCGCAGAAGGACGGCTGGGTGGTGTTTGAGGGGAACGGCGCGCTGCTGGCGGGCGGCGAGGGCGAAGTGGAATCGGTGGAGCCCTGCGAGGGCGGATACCGGCTGACGCTGCGCTACGACAACGGGCTGGTGTGCGCGATGGAGCCCCTGCAGGGCGTGCGCGTGGCGGCGAAGGAACGCGTGCACCTGGGGCAGGGCGTGGGGCTGGCGCAGACGGTTGGGCAGGCCTGTCAGGTGCGCGTGCAGGTGCAGCGCGGGGATGCCGCGCTGGACGCGGAAGAATGGCTGCGCTAGGGCGGGTGCGGCTGTCGCCGTGGCTGGCGGCGATGGCAGCGGTGCACATCCTGCTGGGCGGCGGGCCGGAGATCGCGCTGGGACTGGGCTGCGTGTTTTTGCATGAGATGGGACATGCGGCAGCGGCGGTGGCGCTGGGCGCGGGCGTGGAGAGCGTGGAGATCGCGCCGTTCGGGGGCGTGGCGCGGCTGCGGGGGCTGGAGCGCATGAGCCCGCTGCGGGCGGCGTGCATCGCGCTGGCGGGGCCGCTGACGAGCCTGCTGCTGGCGGCGATCTGCGGCGCGCTGGCCTATGCGCTGCCGGGACAGGCCGGGCTGCTGGCGCAGGGCATGCAGCTGAACCTGACGCTGCTGGTGTTCAACCTGCTGCCGGCCTATCCCATGGACGGCGGGCGGGTGCTGTGCGCGCTGATGCAGCGCCGGGCGGGCGTCGTGCGGGCGCAGCGCGTGACGGCGGGGCTGGGGCTGGCGCTGGGCATCGCGATGATGCTGGCGGGCATCGTGTCGGTGCGGTTCATCGGGAAGGTGAATCTGACGCTGCTGCTGGCGGGCGGGTACCTGTGCGCGGCGGCGTGCCGGGCGCGGCGGGAGACGCCGCTGAGCTATATGCAGATGCTGCTGGGGCGCGAGCGCGAGCTGGAGCGGCGGCGCGTGCTGCCCGTGCGGACGGTCGCGGTGCGGGAGGGCACGGCGGACGCGGAGGTGCTGGCGCGCCTGCAGCCGGGGGCGCTGTATCGCGTGGTGTATCTGGACGGGGAGATGCGCGTGCGGCGGGAGATTTGGGAGAATGAACTGCTGCGAAGTGGGAAGGGGAAATAGCGGCGGTGTCTTGGCGGGTAGTTTTGGTGGAATGGTGTAATACTTACGGAATAACGGAGGCTACAGTTTGTCGGTCAGCTTTTTCCTGAGACACGCACGTTTCGGAGATTTGTCCCACTGTGTGAACTAACAAGGGAAAGTTAACGGATGGATACGGATCGTTGTCTGAATGCCTGCCGATGGTGGGGTGGGGCACAGAAGCTGGGGGGATGGGTTAAGGCTCCCCTTGAGGGGAGCTGCCGGCCTTCGGCCGGCTGAAGGGTGGAGCCGCGCTGCCGTGGAACGCATTATGCCGTCAGAAGGGGCATGCTTCAAAAGAGTTTACAGAATTGTGTGCAGTATTTCTTGTGCTTTTCCGCAAAACGTGTATAATATAGAAAGAAATCTACTAAAGGGAGAAGCAGATCGATGCAAAGAACTTATATAGCGGACGTCCGCGGCGGCCAGCAGGTCAAGATCCAGGGCTTTGTTGAGAACCTCCGCGACGGCAAGTCCATGGCGTTTCTGGTCATCAAGGACATCACCGGCGTGATGCAGGTGACGGTGGAAAAGGAAAAGGTACCCCAGGTCGCCGAGGCCGTCAGCCAGCTGACGCTGGATTCCGTGGTGACGGTGATCGGTCAGGCGGTGGAGAACGAGTACGTCAAGCTCGGCGGCATCGAGGTGCTGCCCGAGGAGATCCTCATCGAGTCGCTGGCCGAGGCGCTGCCCATCAACCGCAAGGAGATCCCCGCCACCAAGAAGCGCAAGGCCGTGGAGCGCTCCTCCATCGACCAGCGCATCGACTACCGCTGGGTAGACCTGCGCACCGAGGAGAACCAGATGCTCTTCAAGGTGCAGACCTGCCTGGTCGCCGCGATGCGCGAATTCCTGCTGCAGCGCAATTTCCTGGAGATCCACACCCCCAAGCTCATCGGCGCGGCGTCCGAGTCGGGCTCCGAGGTGTTTGAGGTCAAGTATTTCGACCGCAACGCGTACCTGGCGCAGAGCCCGCAGTTCTACAAGCAGATGGCGATGGCCAGCGGGCTGGAGCGCATCTTCGAGGTGGGGCCGGTGTTCCGCGCGGAGAAGAGCTTCACCAGCAAGCACACCACCGAGTTCACGGGCTTTGACCTGGAGTTCAGCTACATCGAGTCCTTCCGCGACGTGATGAAGATGGAAGAGGATCTGCTCACCTACGCGCTTTCCGTTGTCAAGGAGAAGTACGGCGAGGACATCGAGCGGCTGTTCGGGCTGCCGCTGGTCGTGCCCACCACGCCCTTCCCGGTCGTGACGCTGCGCGAGCTGTACGACGGGCTGGAGAAGGACTTCGGCTACGTCGTGGACGAGAGCGAAAAGGGCGATCTGACCACCGAGGCCGAAAAGCTGAGCTTCGAGTGGGTGAAGAAGCACTACGACCACGAGTTCCTGTTTGTGACGGATTACTCCGCGGAGAAGCGCGCGTTCTACCACATGCGCGACGAGAACGGCGTGCCGCAGGGCTACGACCTGATCTGGCGCGGCGTGGAGATCACCACCGGCGCGCAGCGCGAGCACCGCTACGACGTGCTCAAGAAGCAGGCGGAGGAGAAGGGCCTGGCCGAGGACGTCAAGTTCTACCTTGAGTTCTTCCGCTACGGCTGCCCGCCGCACGGCGGCTTTGGTCTGGGCGTCGACCGTCTGACGATGCTGCTGCTGGGCATGGGCATCAAGGAGGTCATGTTCCTGTTCCGCGGCCCCAACCGCCTGACCCCGTAAAACGATGCGTAAGGCCGTCGCAGAAATGCGGCGGCTTTTTTGCGTTAGCACGCGGATTAACCGAAGATGGCTTGCAGTTTGGGGAAAGTGCGTGTAGAATAGATGAGAATGCAGTTTTCAGGAGGTCAACCCTATGCTTTACGATAGAATCGAACCGCTGCTGGCAGGCGTTTCCAAGCCCGCCAGGTACACCGGCGGCGAGGTCAACATGGTCAAAAAGGAGCTGGACGGCATCGACGTGCGGTTTGCGTTCTGCTTCCCGGACACCTACGAGGTGGGCATGTCGCATCTGGGCATGAAGATACTCTACCACATTCTCAACAAGCGCGAGAATTTTTACTGCGAGCGCGTGTTTGCGCCGTGGACGGACATGGAGGCCGCGATGCGCCAGAATGGCGTGCCGCTGTTTTCGCTGGAGACCTTCTCGCCCGTGGGGGAGTTTGACATCGTGGGATTCACCTTGCAGTATGAGATGAGCTACACCAATGTGCTCAACATGATGGATCTGGCGGGCATCCCGATGACGTGGCAGGAGCGAGACGCGGCGGGCGCGCCCTTTGTGGTGTGCGGCGGGCCCTGCGCGTTCAACCCGGAGCCGCTGGCGGACTTTGTCGACCTGTTCATGGTGGGCGACGGCGAGGAGCAGATCCTCGAGCTGTGCGAGCACTACAACGCGTGGAAGAAGCACGGCGGCTCGCGCGAGGAGTTCCTGCTGGAGATGGCGAACCTCGAGGGCAACTATGTGCCGCGGTTCTACGAATCAACGTATGACGAAACCGGCGAGTTTGCGGGGGTTAAGCGCCTGCGGGACGACGTGCCGGCGCGCATCCGCAAGCGCTGCATCCCCGACCTGGACAGCGCGGATTACCCGGACAAGATCATCGTGCCGTTCACGGAAATCGTGCACGACCGCGTGATGCTGGAGGTGGCGCGCGGCTGCACGCGCGGCTGCCGGTTCTGTCAGGCGGGCATGCTGTACCGTCCGCAGCGCGAGCGCAGTCTGGACAAGCTGCTGGAGCTGGCGCGCAAGCTGCTGGGCAGCACGGGCTATGAGGAGATGAGCCTGTCCTCGCTGTCCACAGGCGACTATTCGCACCTGCCGGAGCTGGCGAGAAAGCTCGTCGAGGAGCACGGCTGCAACAAGGTGGCGATTTCGCTGCCGTCGCTGCGCATCGACTCGGTGCTGGGCGAGACGCTGGAGCAGACGCAGCAGATCCGCAAGACCGGCCTGACCTTTGCGCCGGAGGCGGGCACGCAGCGGCTGCGCGACGTGATCAACAAGGGCGTGACGGAGCAGCAGCTGCGCGAATCGGTGCACGACGCGTTTGAGAAGGGGTGGAGCGCCGTCAAGCTCTACACCATGATCGGCCTGCCCACCGAGACCGACGAGGATCTGGAGGGCATCCGAGGGCTGGCGCAGGCGGTGCTGGACGAATACTTCTCCGTGCCCAAGGAAGTGCGGCAGAAGGGGCTGCGCGTGGGCGTGAGCGCGTCCTCGTTCGTGCCCAAGCCCTTTACGCCCTTCCAGTGGGAGCCGCAGAACACCATCGAGGAGCTGGAGCGCAAGCAGAAGCTGCTGCGCGAAAAGCTGCACCTGAGGTCTGTGACCTTCAGCTGGCACGAGCCGCATCTGTCGTTCCTGGAGGCGGCGTTTGCGCGGGGCGACCGCAGGCTGTGCGGCGTGCTGCTGGCGGCGTGGAAGCGCGGCTGCCGGTTCGACGGCTGGACGGAGGAGTTCAAGTTTGACGCGTGGATGGCGGCGTTTGCCGACTGCGGGCTGACGTGCGAGCAGTTCGCGCACAAGCGGTATGAGCTGGACGCGCCGCTGCCGTGGGATCACATCGACGCGGGCGTGACCAAGGAATTTTTGCAGCGGGAGTGGAAAAAGGCGATGGCTGCCCAGACCTCGCCCGACTGCCGAATCAAGTGCCACGGCTGCGGCATGAAGCAGTTCGTCAAGGGGGTGTGCAAGTCGTGCGAATGATCGCGGAATTTGAGAAGATGGGGCGAATGAGCTGGTTTTCGCATCTGGATCTGCAGAACACCATGCAGCGCGCGCTGCGGCGGGCGGGGCTGCCCGTGCGCTACTCGCAGGGCTTCAACCCGCATGTGAATCTGGCGTTTGCGACGGCGCTGTCCGTCGGTTTGCAGAGCCGGTGCGAGATACTGGACGTGGAGCTGGCGGGGGAGATCTCGCCGGAGGAATTTTTGGATAAGCTCAACGCGGTGCTGCCCGAGGGGCTCAAGTGCCGCCGTGCCGCGCTGGTGGAGGACTCCGCCCCCGCGCTGATGGCGCTGATGGCCGAGGCGGAATACGCCGTGGAGGTGCCGGGGATGGATCTGTCGGCGGCCGTGGAGGGCTTCAACGCCGCAGAGGAGGTCATGGCGGAGAAGAAGAGCAAGACCAAGACCCGCATGGTCAACATCCGGCCGATGGTGCATGCGCTGGACTGCGCCTTCGACGGGGAGAAGTCCACGTTGACGATGATTTTAGAGCAGACCAACGCCAACTGCCTCAAGCCCGAGCTGCTGATGCAGGCGCTGGCGCCCGGCGCGTTCTGCCGCATCGTGCGCACGGGCTTCTGCGCGGCGGGCAAGGACGGCGCGCGGGTTGGATTGTTTGAGGCGGGAATGGGCAAGGCATGAGCAAAAAGGAGATCATCATCAGCCGGGAGCCGGAGCTGACGCGCGTGGCGGTGCTGGAGGACGGCGAGCTGTGCGAGTTCTACCTCGAGCGCGAGGGCGCGCACAAGCTGGCCGGCAACATCTACAAGGGGCGCGTGCAGAACGTGCTGCCCGGCATGCAGGCTGCGTTTGTGGACATCGGCACCGACAAGAACGCGTTTTTGTATGTGGGCGACATCGGCGTGGACGAGCGCGACCTGACGTTTGGCGGCAAGCGCGCGGCGTTTACCTCCATCCGGCAGGCCGTCAAGGCCGGGCAGGAGATCGTGGTGCAGGTGGTCAAGGAGCCCGACGGCAGCAAGGGCGCGCGCATCACCACGCACATCACGCTGCCGGGGCGCTACGTGGTGCTGGTGCCGCAGGTGGACTACGTGGGTGTGTCGCGGCGCATAAGCAGCGAGGAGGAGCGGCAGCGGCTGCGCGACGAGGCCGAGTGCGTCAAGCCCGAGGGCATGGGGCTGATTGTGCGCACGGCGGCGGAAGGCTTAAGCGCGGCGGATTTTGTTGCGGACATTGCGTACCTTACGGCGCTGTGGAAGGAGATCGAGCAGCGGGCGCGCGTGCGCAAGGCGCCGGCCTGCGTGCATGAGGACGAGAACCTGCTGGCGCGGACGGTGCGCGACCTGTTCACGGCGGACGTGGACCGGTTCGTGCTGGAGGACGAGGGCAGCGCGGAACAGGTGCGCGGCGTGCTGCGGCGCATCTCGCCCGAGCTGTGCGGGCGCGTGGAGGTGTACGGCGGCGGCATCCCGCTGTTTGAGGCCTACCGCATCGAGAGCAGGCTGGACAAGGCGCTGCAGCACAAGGTGTGGCTCAAGAACGGCGGGTACCTGTACGTCGACCAGACCGAGGCGCTGACCGTCATCGACGTCAACACGGGCAAATTTGTGGGCTCGCACGACCTGCAGGACACGGTGTTCCAGCTCAACTGCGAGGCGGCCGTGGAGATCGCCCGGCAGGTGCGGCTGCGCGACCTGGGCGGCATCATCATCATCGACTTCATCGACATGGAGAGCGCGGAGCACCAGCAGCAGGTGGTGGAGGCGCTGCGCGAGGCCTTCAAAAAGGACCGCAACAAGACCAACGTGGTGGGCCTGACCGGCCTTGGGCTGGTGGAGATGACGCGCAAGAAGATGCGCACCCGCCTGTCCGACAATCTGGAGCGGCCCTGCCCCTGCTGCGGCGGCACCGGGCGCATCATGCGCGAGGAGCACACCGCCCGCCGCGCCATCCGGCAGGCCCGGATGATGCAGGCGTCGGGCACGACGGAGGGCATCGTCATCAGCGCGAACCCCGCGGTGCTCGAGCAGGTGCGGCAGCTGGGCAAGGGCCTGGGCGTTTATCTTGCGCCGGACGGCCGCAAGCGCGCGGGGGATTACCACGTCTCGGTGGAGACGGGCGAGGCGCTCGACGGGCTGGAAAGGCTGGATTAACGCAAAGAAAACCTTGTGAACAAGGGGAATTTTGTTGACTGTTGAGGTATAATACATAGGTAACAGAAGGTAAAGAAAAAACAGAGAGCAAGTGGTAGAATAGAGTTACCACACACCATCCACCACAAAGGAGCTCTCTGCAATGGATAAGATAACACAAGAAGCATACTTCCGTCAACG
>JAXEXP010000020.1:0-11579 GCA_034113365.1 Candidatus Spyradocola sp. | reverse complement strand
TGGTGTTCAAGATGTGCCCCTATGAGGAGCGCGTGGTCTACTACGGCGTGGTGAACATGATGCTCACCGTCGCCGCCGCCATCGCCTCCATGCTCACCGGCGCGCTCATCGATTTGATCGGCTACGGCCCCAGCGCGCTGGCCTGCCTGTGCGTGACGGCCTTAGGCATGCTGCTGCTGGGCAGCGTGCGCGAGCAGCCGCCCAAAAGCGCGCAGCTGACGGCGTAAAACACGACCTCCCCCGCGAAAGGAGAGTGCCCCATGCAGCAGACCGCTTACAAGACCGTTGCCCAGTCCGGCAGCAGCCAGTTCATCATCAACAAATCGCGCTTCATCGGCTATGCCGCGCCGTGCACGACCGAAGAGGAGGCACTTGCATTTCTCGCGTCCATCCGCGAGAAGCACAAGGACGCGTCGCACAACTGCTACGCCTACGTCATCGGGCGCAACGCGGGCATCGCGCGGTATTCCGACGACGGCGAGCCGTCGGGCACGGCGGGCATGCCCATCATCGAGGTGATCAAGGCGCGGGGCGTGGTGGACGTCTGCGTGGTGGTGACGCGGTACTTTGGCGGCATCCTGCTGGGCGCGGGCGGGCTGGTGCGCGCCTATGCGCAGGGCAGCAAGGTGGCGCTGGACGCCGCGCGCGTGGTGGTGATGCACCCCACCTGCAGGTACGCGTTCGACGTGGACTACTCCTTTGTGGGCAAGCTGGACCACTGGCTGCTCAGCCAGCCCGTGCTGGTCAACGAGCGCGAGTTCGGCGTGCAGGTGACCTACGACCTCTCCGTCAAAAAGGAGGACGCGGACGGGTTCCTCAAGGGCCTGACGCAGCTGAGCCAGGGCCGGCTGGAGCCCGTGCTGCTGGAGGAGAGCTTCAGCCCGTGGCAGGAGACGGCGGACACGGGAAAATGATGTAAAGAAACGGTTGTATCGGTTGACAACCGCAGAATGCGGGACTATTATAAGTAATAAACTTTTTGCAGTAAGGAAGGATGGGAAACCATGCAGGAGATCAAGTTCACCAAGGCTGCGACTCTTAAGGAGAAGCCGAAGGACCAGACCAAGCTGGGCTTTGGCAAGATCTTCACCGATTATATGTTCACGATGGAGTACAACTCCAAGGAGGGCTGGCACAACGCGCAGGTTCGCCCCTACGAGAACCTGTCCTTTGACCCCGCCACCACCTTCATCCACTACGGTCAGGCCTTCTTCGAGGGCATGAAGGCGTACAACGCCGTCGACGGCGTGCGCCTGTTCCGTCCCCGCGACAACTTCGCCCGCGCCACCCGCTCGGCCGAGCGCCTGTGCATGCCCGCGCTGGACGAGGAGCTGGCGCTGGAGGGCCTCAAGAAGCTGCTGGCCGTGGAAAAGGATTGGATCCCCACCGCGCCCGGCACCTCGCTCTACATCCGCCCCACGATGGTGGCCACCGACGTGTTCCTGGGCGTGCACGCCTCGGACACCTACCTGTTCTTCATCATCCTCTCGCCCGTGGGCGCGTACTACGCCGAGGGCCTCAAGCCCGTCAAGATCTACGTCGAGGATGAGTACGTCCGCGCGGCCCGCGGCGGCATCGGCTTTACCAAGGCCGCGGCCAACTACGCCGCCTCCATCTACGCCGGCGAGCTGGCCGCCAAGAAGGGCTACTCGCAGGTGCTGTGGCTGGACGCGGTGGAGCGCAAGTACATCGAGGAAGTCGGCGCGATGAACATGTTCTTCGTGATCGACAACACCATCGTCACCCCGCCGCTGCGCGGCTCCATACTGCCCGGCATCACCCGCGACTCCGTCATCAAGCTGGGCCGCAAGATGGGCTACGACGTGCAGGAGCGCCTGATCTCCATCGACGAAGTGATGGAGACCGCCCGCGACGGCCACATGTCCGAGGCCTTTGGCTCCGGCACCGCGGCGGTCATCAGCCCCGTGGGCGCGTTTGCGCTGGACGGCGAGGAGGTGCAGGTGGGCGATGGCAGCATCGGGCCCATCTCCCAGAAGCTGTACGACACGCTGACCGGCATCCAGTACGGCCGCGTGCCCGACGACATGGACTGGTCCATGAAGCTGGACATCTAAGCAAGGAACACAAAACCGACCCGCACCGAGGGATTCGCTGGTGCGGGTCGGTTTTTATTGACCATGGAATTACTGCAGGGTGAGGCTGACGGGGCAGTGGTCGCTGCCGAGGATGTCGGCGTGGATGGCGGCGTCGGCGACGCGGGGGAAGAGACGGTTGGAGACGAGGAAGTAGTCGATGCGCCAGCCGGTGTTGCGTTCGCGCGCCTTGAAGCGGTAGCTCCACCAGGAGTAGGCGTGCAGCGCGTCAGGGTGGAGTGCGCGGAAGGTGTCGGTGAAGCCTGCGGCGAGCAATTCAGTGAACTTGCCGCGCTCCTCATCGGTAAAGCCCGCGCTGCCGCGGTTGGTCTTGGGGTTCTTCAGGTCGATCTCCTGATGGGCGACGTTCATGTCCCCCGTGACGATGACGGGCTTGCGCTCGTCGAGGCGGTGCAGGTAGGCGCGGAAGTCGTCCTCCCACGTCATGCGGTAGGGGAGGCGCGTCAGCCCCTCCTGCGCGTTGGGCGTGTAGACGCACACGAAGTAGAATTCGGAGAATTCCAGCGTGATGACGCGGCCCTCGGTGTCGTGCTCGGGGATGCCCAGGCCGTAGGTGACGGACAGGGGCTCCTCGCGGGTGAATACCGCGGTGCCGGAATAGCCCTTTTTCTGGGCATAATTCCAGTAGGCGTGGTAGCCGGCGGGGGCAAAGTCGATCTGCCCGGCCTGCAGCTTGGTCTCCTGCAGGCAAAACACGTCGGCGTCAGAGGCGGCGAAGAAGTCGGCAAAGCCCTTGGTCATGCAGGCGCGCAGGCCGTTTACGTTCCAGGATACGAATTTCACGTGGCGTACCTCCTAGCGGATGAAGTTGGTCCATTTGCGCTCGGGCAGCGCGGGCATGGGGACAGCGTCCTTGGCGCAGGCCAGCGATTTCATCAGCCAGGCCATCTGCTTGCCTCCGGTGCGCAGCACGGTGACGGCCTCCTCGTCGGCCATCATGTCGCCGTCGCGGTTGCCGTAGGCCACCGACCAGTAGGGCAGCGGCACGCGGATGAAGTTGGTGATGTCCATGAAATTGTTGAGCTGGTGATAGACGTCCAGTCCGCCCGTGCGGCGCACCGCGGCAATCGCCATGCCCACCTTGTAGGGCGGCAGCGCGCCGGTGAAGAACAGACGGTCCATAAAGGCCTTCATCGCGCCGCTCATGCCCGCGTAATAGGTGGGCGAGCCGAAAAGGAAGCCGTCGCAGGACTGCGCCTTGTCGATGCAGGCATTGACGACGTCGTCAAATACGCAGTGGTGGTCGGGGCGGGTGCGGCAGGTACGGCAGTCGATGCAGGAGCGGATGGACAGGTGGCCGACCTGCACGAGCTCGGTTTCGATGCCCTCCTCGCGCAGCGCGTCGGCGACGATGCCGATGGCGGTGGCGGTGTTGCCGTGGGCGTGGGGGCTTCCGTTGATGGCGAGAACTTTCATTGGGGTTTCCTCCGGCGGATAGGTTTTATGAGATGGTTATAGCATATTCGCGGGCGCAATGCAACCTTTGGCATTGGGCGCGCGGTGTGGTATACTGTTGGAAAGAAAGGCGGTGCGGCGATGACGGAGCATGAAAAGTGGATGGGCAAGGCGCTGGAGCTGGCGCAGGAGGCGGCGCGGGCGGGAGAGGTGCCCGTGGGCGCGGTGGTGGTGAAGGACGGCGAGATCATCGCCTGCGCGCGCAACGAGCGCGAGGAGCGGAAGGACCCCACAGCGCACGCGGAGGTGCTGGCGCTGCGCCGCGCCGGGGAGGCGCTGGGCCGCTGGGTGCTGGAGGGCTGCACGCTGTATGTGACACTGGAGCCCTGCCCCATGTGCGCGGGGGCCATCGTGCAGGCGCGGCCGGAGCTGGTGGTGTTCGGCGCGTTTGACGGGGAGATGGGCGGCATGGGCAGCGTGTACGCGATGCACTGCGACGAGAGGATACGCGGAAATGTGCCGGTGATCGGCGGGGTGCGCAGGGCGGAATGCGAGGCGGTGATGAAGCGGTTCTTTGAGACGGTGCGCCGGGAGAAATAAAAAAAGACCGCCCCGGGGCGGTCTTGAACAATCAGGCATTTTTGCGTTTGTGGAAGAGCTGGGGGTTGGAGCGGAGCACGATGACGCCGTAGTAGATCATCGCGAAGATGGCCATGCCAGTGGCGATGTAGAGCAGCACGGTGTGCCACGGGGCGACGCGGTCGGAGAAGAAGGAGAGCAGCACCGCAAAGGTGAATAGCACCGTGGCCAGCTTGCCGAAGAGATTGGCGGGCAGCACGATGTCCTTGCGGTAGAGCAGGCCGGCAACCGTGATCATGGTGCATTCCTTGACGCCGATGACGATGGGCACCCAAAGCGGGATGTGGTCCGTGACGCACAGGCAGATGAGCGTGGTCAGCAGCATCAGCTTGTCCGCAAGGGGATCCATGACCTTGCCAAAGTTGGTGATCTGGTGATTGCGGCGGGCGAGATAGCCGTCCAGCACGTCGGTAAGGCCCGCCAGCAGGAAGAACGCAAGCGCCCAGTTGAGCTTGCCGTACACGAACAGCACGATGACCACCGGCACCATCAGCATGCGCAGCAGCGTCAGAAAATTCGGTAAATTCATAGGTTAACCTCGTAACGATTCAGGGGGTGAACGGCTGGCAATAAAGCAAAACAGGCTGTGGCATACGCCAAAGCCTGTTGATTCGGTATACGCCGAAACTGCATCTGGTCGAGGTGACAGGATTTGAACCTGCGACCTTTTGGTCCCGAACCAAACACGCTACCAAACTGCGCTACACCTCGAAAATGGAGCCAACAAAGGGACTCGAACCCTTGACCTGCAGTTTACGAAACTGCTGCTCTACCGACTGAGCTATGTTGGCGTGACATCTCAAGCACCGACACTCACAGAGTATAGCACGATGCGCGGATTTTTGCAAGGGTTTGGGGCAAAAAAGTTCCGCATCATTTTTTGCGGGCGGAAATAGGCGCCGCGCGCAGGCGGTTCCCTGTGCGCGGCGCGGTGCGGACTTAGCGGTTGCAGCCGCAGGTGTTGCAGTTGTGGCAATGGTTGCAGCCACAGTTGTTGCAGTTATTGCAGTCGTCGCAGTCGCAGTTATTGCAGTTTCCGCAGTTATTGCAGTTGTTGCAGTTATTGCAGCCACAGTTGTTGCAGCCGCAGGACGTGCCCGCGATGATGCCGTTGCAGCAGCGGTTGCAGCCGCAGCCGGTCACGCCGGCGATGAGGGAACCGTTGCAGCCGCAGGTGCTGCAGACGACGCCTGCCGTGGTGATGCGGATGCAGCCATTGGGGCAGGTGGTGATAAAGGGGATCTGCGTCACGCAGTTGCAGTTGGAGCATGCCATAT
The DNA here is from genome assembly GCA_034113365.1 of Candidatus Spyradocola sp. Classification (GTDB taxonomy): domain Bacteria; phylum Bacillota; class Clostridia; order Christensenellales; family UBA1750; genus Spyradocola. Next base: position 6,154 of record JAXEXP010000020.1, on the reverse strand, counting down.
CGATAAACCTCCCGGTACATGTCGGTTAGGTAGGGCGAAAATCTTTCGCCGATACATCCTATGCACCGGGCGCAAAAGTTGCTATAATGAGAGCAAAAGAAATCAGGAGGGTGTCTGAAATGAAGGAACAACTCATTGCACTGAAGGAACGACTGGAAAAGCTGGGATACGCCGCGCGCGTGTTTGAAAACGCGCAGCAGGCAAAGGACTATCTGCTGGACAGCATCCCGCAGGGCGACGCGGTGGGCGTCGGCGGCAGCATGACGGTGCAGCAGCTGGGCCTGGCCGACGCGCTGCGCGGCCGTGGGCAGCAGGTGTACTGGCACTGGGACAGCGACGACGCCAACGCCGCGCGGCGCAGCGCGTCCACCGCGGACACCTATCTTTGCTCGGCCAACGCCATTACGGAGGACGGGAAGATCGTCAACATCGACGGCTTTGGCAACCGCCTGGCCGCAACGCTGTACGGCACGGGCAAGGTGTACCTGATCGTGGGCAGGAACAAGCTGGCCCGTGACCTTGACGCGGCGATGGACCGCATCAAGAACGTCTCCTGCCCCGCCAACGCCAAGCGGCTGGGGCTCAAGACGCCCTGCGCGGTGCTGGGCCACTGCACGGATTGCTCGTCGCCGCAGCGCATGTGCCGCGCCACGCTGATCTTCGACCGCAAGCCCAACGCGCACCCCATCGAGGTGCTGCTGGTGAACGAGGAGCTGGGCTTCTAGGCAGAGCCGGGAGGAAAGCGTATGGCGGTATGGATCTGGTATCCGCACGACTTTGAGATCGACCTGCGCGGCAGGGTGGAGGCGCGGCGCACCGAGCACGGCATGACGGTGCCCTCCATCTGGCGCATGGACGCGCCGGGGCGGGCGATCGCGTTCATCAAGAAGTACACGCTGGAGCGGCCGGGGCATGTGCGCATACACTGGCAGGGCGAGGGCTGGCCCTACGTCCGCATCGACGGCTTGCCCATCGCCGACCGGGGCGCGGAGTTTGCGCTGCCCGCGGGCGAGCACGAGCTGCGCGTGGAGGTGATGAACCTGCACGGCCTGCCCGCGCTGTACCTGGAGGGCGACGTTTCGACGGACGGCAGCTTTCTGGCGTGCGAAAACAACGTGGACGCGGTGCCCTGCGGGTGGAGCGCGCAGTTTGACGCGCCGCAGAAGCGGCCGGAGGCGTATGCGCTGCCCACGCAGCCCGTGCAGCCGCAGGCGCTGCTGGAAAACGGCGTGTACGACTTTGGCTGCGAGCGGTTCGGGTTTGTGCACATGAAGGCGGCTGCCGCGGGGGCGTACTGTGTCTATTACGGCGAATCGCTGCCCGAGGCGCTGGCGGGCAAGCGCGGCGAGACCTGGGACGCGGGCGCGTTCCGCGTATCGGGGGAGGAGATCCGCCTGCCCTCGCATGCGATGCGGTATTTGTATATTGACGGGCCTGTGGCGGCGGACAGCGTTTGGCTGGAAGAGGAGATCAACGGCCTCGACTACCGCGCGGCGTTTGACAGCAGCGACGCGCGGCTCAACGCCATCTACGACGTGTCCGCCCGCACGATGGCGCTGTGCACGCGGGAGTTCTTCCTCGACGGCGTCAAGCGCGACCGCTGGGTTTGGGGCGGCGACGCGCTGCAGTCCGTGATGATGAACCCGTACAGCTATTTTGACCGGGAGACCTCGCGCCGGACGCTGGCGGCGCTGCGCGGCCGAGAGCCCTTCGACCAGCACATCAGCACGATACTGGACTACACCTTTTACTGGATGATCGCGGTGTGGGAGGACTACTTCAGCACCGGCGACGACAGCTTTGTGCGCGGCATGTACCCCAAGATGGTCTCGGCGATGGCGTACACGCGCAGGTTCTGCTCTGCGGACGGCTTCGTGGTGGGGCAGAAGCGCGACTGGGTGTTCGTGGACTGGGCGGACATGAGCAAGGAGGGCGAGCTGTGCGTCGAGCAGGTGCTGCTGTGGAAGGCGCTGACGGTGCTGGCGGGCTGCGCAAGGCTTGTAGGCGACGAGGAGGGCGCGGCGCGCTATGCGGTTGACGCGGACAGGCTGCGGCAGCGCATCCTCGACGTGTTCTGGGACGACGAAAAGGGCACGCTGCTGCACCAGCGCGTGGACGGCGTCGTGCAGGGGCACACGCGCTATGCGCCCATGTTCGCGCTGATGTACGGCATGCTGGACGAGGCGCAGCAGGCGGCGGTGATCGAGCACTCGCTGCTGGGCGGCGACGCGCCCGTGATCACCACGCCCTACATGCGCTTTTACGAGATGGACGCGCTGATGCGCGCGGGCCGGGCGGAGCAGGTGCTGCAGGACGTGCGCGCCTACTGGGGCGGCATGCTGGACCTGGGCGCGACGAGCGTCTGGGAGCAGTTCGACCCGACGGAGCAGGGCGAAGCGCACTACGCGATGTACGGGCGGCCCTTCGGGCGCAGCCTGTGCCACTGCTGGGGCGCGGGGCCCATCTACCTGTGCGGCCGGTACGTGCTGGGCGTGCGGCCGGTGGCGCCGGGGTACGCGCAGTACGAGGTCGCGCCGCAGCCGGCGGGGCTTGCGCGCGTGCAGGGCAGCGTGCCCGCGCCCGAGGGCGACATCCGCGTGGAGATCGCGGACGGCGTTGTGCGCGTGACGAGCACCTGCCCGGGGCAGGGCGTGCTGGTGTGGAAGGGCAAGCGCATCCCCATCCCCGCAAGCGACGGCGCGCCGGTGACGGTGCGCGCGGATTGACGGCATAAAACAGCGCCGGAGGAGCGAAAGATGCTTCTCCGGCGCTGTATTTTTGGAAAAATATAGAGTCAGCGGCCCAGGTAGGGGCGCTTTTCGCAGGCCTGGGCGGCGTAGTCGAGGCGCTCGACAAAGGGCTGGCCGCCCTGATAGATCCACTTTTGGGCAAAGTCCGGCTCGAGCACGTAGAGCACCTCGTTTTCCAGCGCGGTGTAGCGCGCGTAGGTGGAGGGGAAGGCCTGCTCGAACGCGGCGAGGAAGGGCTCGTGCGCCATGGGGCGGCCCAGCAGGCGGCAGGCGCCTTCGACCTGAAGGTTTTCGGCGCAGAGCGCGGCGCGCGGGTTGCGCTGCAGCTGGGCGTGCTTGCGCAGGGTCACGTCGGTCTGGAAATAGAACAGGCCGTCCAGCTGGATGACGCTCATCATGCGGGCGCTGACGCGGGCGTCGTCGGCGGTGGCCAGCACCATGTGGTGCGCGGGGCCGAGGGGCTCGTAGAAGGCGCGGACGGCTTCGGAAAAGGTCATGGGAATGCTCCTTTCTGGGGGGGATGACCCCTTTGCCCCTCCCCGTAAAGGGGAGGGGCAAAGGGGTCTATGGCGTCCTCGACGGACGCCGGGTGTTCTGGGGATGGTTTGGGTGCGCAACCGTACACCTCATCAGTCGCCTGCGGGCGACAGCTTCCCCTCAAGGGGAAGCCGAAGGGGGCGGTCAGCGGGGGTTGAAGATGTTGTTCTTGGTGTAGAGGATGTTGGCGATCTTGCCGTCGTAGCGGCGGAAGTGCTCGTCGCGGGCGCCGGCGATGAAGGCGGTCATGCCCAGGAAGGCGCCGGGGACGGCGTCGTCGCGGCCGGCTAGGATGGCGTCGCAGGTCTCGATCATCTCGGGGATGATGCGCTTTTCGATGTCCCAGTCGCCGTGGGCGACGAAGAAGCGGTCGAACTTGTCGAAGTATTCGTCGTAGAGGCGCTGCATGGCGGCGCGGTAGGTCTCAACCGTTGCGGGGACGCAGAGGTCGTCGTCGTAATCGACGAGCAGCGTGTTGCAGTTGCAGGCGTCGCCGGCGTACATCAGGCGGCGCTCGCGGTCGAGGAACACCACGGTGCCGCGCGTGTGCCCGGGCACCGCGATGACCTCGATGGTGCTGCCGCCCAGGTCGAACACGAAGCCGTCGGGCATGTCGATGGCGCGGATGGGCCGCTTTTCGATGACGTCCGCCTCCGTCCACAGATGGGGGAAGCTGCGGGCGTCCTCCTCGCCGCGGACGTAGTCCATCTGATCGGCGGGATGCTCGCGCAGCATGGCGTCGCGGTCGTCGGGGTGGATGTAGACCTCGTCAAACTGGAAATTGCCCGAGACGTGGTCGCCGTGGCAGTGGGTGTTGGCCACCAGCAGCGGAAGATCGGTCAGCGCCTCGACGTACCCCTTGAGGTCGCCCACGCCGCACACGGTGTCGATGAGCAGCGCCTTTTCGCGCCCCTCGACGAGATAAGCGTAGACAAAGCCCGGGCCGATGATGCGCGTGACGCCGGGGGCGATGCGCTGGGACTGGAAGAGATTGGGTTTCATGGAAATATCACCTGCTTTGCGTTTATTTTGAATGCAGCAAATCGAAAATCAGAGGCGCAGCACCGCCTCGTGGGCAGTGGGTGCAAAGCCCAGCGCGCGGGGAAGGCCGTCGCCCGCACCGGCGGGCAGGCGGAGCAGGCAGCCGTCGGCCTCGCCCGACAGCGCGGTGCGCGCGGCACGGTGCAGCAGCGCCCGGCCGATGCCCCGCCCGCGGAAGGCTGCGTCCACGGCGATGCCGCACACCTCGTCGCCCGCGCTCCAGGCGACGCCGCACAGCGCGCCGTCCAGCTGGGCGCAGCACAGGCGATGCTGCGAGGCGGCGGCGTCCAGCGCGGTGCGCAGGCTGTGCTCGTCGGGGCGGGCGGGCAGCGCGGCGCGCAGCAGGGCGAGGCACTGTGCAACGCGCTCCGGGGGACAGTCGGAAAGCGCCGCGCCCTCGGGCAGCACGGGCTCGGGCAGCGCGGCAAAGGCGGCGCGGGACAGCGTCAGCTCGCGGTGCTCGTGCGACGGGCGCACGCCGTATTTGGCGCACAGGTTCTGCAGCAGCACGGGGTTATCGCCGTTGACGTGCACGGTGGAGCCGCCGGACAGGCGCGGGTCCCAGCAGGTGTTCAGCTCGCTGAGGCTGCGCTCGTCCGCGTCGCGCTCGAAGGAGACGTAGATCTCCGCGCTGCCGTCGCGCAGCAGGTAGGCGAACAGGCCGCCCTCCAGCGGGATGCGCACCGCGCCCGGCTGCATGGCGCGATAGGCGGCCTCGCGGCTGATGCGCGACAGGCACGCCACCTGGCCCGCCTGCTGCTCGCGGTACTGCTGCGAGAACTGCAGCGGCGTGCAGCCGTACTGCTGGCGGAACAGGTGATAGAAGTGGCTCAGGTTGTGGAAGCCCGCGCGCTGGGCCACCTCGGGTGGCGCGTCCTCGCCGGTGACGAGCAGCTCGGCCGCGTAGCTGAGGCGCTTTTGGTTGATGTAGGCGGTGGGGGACATGTGCACGTAGCGGCGGAAGGAGCGCGTCAGGTGCTCCTGGGTGTAGGAGGTCATGCGCAGCAGCTCGGGCAGGCCCTGGGTGAAGCTGGCGGGCTGATCCAGCCGCCGGAGCACCTCGCTGAGCCAGCGCGGCACCACCTGCGCGTCGGCCTCGTCCTGGACGGTGCGCAGCGTCAGCAGCACCTCGGGCAGCAGCGCGCAGAAGGCCTGCCGCCGCGCCGGGCCGGGGGCCATGCCCGCAAGCTCGGTGAACTTGCGGCGCATCTCGGTGTGGCGCGCGCCCGTCAGGCGCACCGTGGGCGGCAGCGCGGGGCTGTCGAACTCCGCGCGGGGCAGGCGCAGGTAGGAAAAGGTGCGCTCGGTCAGCTCCGGCGTGATGTTGACGTTGATGAACTCAAAATCCGAGCGCGCCAGGTAGCGGTAGCAGTGCTGGTCGTCCGGGCGGATGAACACCAGCGAGCCCTCGCCCACCACCTGCGCCGAGCCGTTGACCTCGTGCATCGCCTGGCCGCGCACCACGTAGAACACCTCGTAGAACTCGTGCATGTGCAGGCCGTAGGTCTCAAAGACGTGAAACTGGTGCAGCAGCACCAGGTCGTCGTTGGGGGTGTCGGGGATGAAGGACAGGCGTTCACAGATCATGGCGGCACGCTCCTTTGGAGGGGTTTTCTGCAAGATCAATATACCACATTTCATGGCGCGCTGCAACGGGTTCTGTCGGGTTTGAGCAGATTTTGACATGTTGAGGTATAATACATAGGTAACAGAAGGTAAAGAAAAAACAGAGAGCAAGTGGTAGAATAGAGTTACCACACACCATCCACCACAAAGGAGCTCTCTGCAATGGATAAGATAACACAAGAAGCATACTTCCGTCAACG
>JAXEXP010000019.1:0-29176 GCA_034113365.1 Candidatus Spyradocola sp. | reverse complement strand
TGACAGCGGCTTGAGCGGTTCGCCGGGGTTTACGGAGATCATGAAGCGCACGCGATCCAGTCCGGATGCGGTGAAATACTTCTCCGCCTGGTCAAACGCGGGCAGCGGCGCAAAATCCACATGCAGCCGCGCCTTTTCCATGCCGAGGTCGCGCAGCTGGCGCTCTACCGCCGCGCTGAAGCGCTCCGCAGCCTGCAGACGCAGCTCATGCAGCTGCACGCAGGCGTCGTACAGCTCCCGCGAGAGCTTTGCAAACCTGCGGTCCAGCTGGCTGGAATCCTTTTCCTGCTTGGAGAGCTGATCGATCTCCTTCTGCGCATCCTCCTGGTATTTGAGCACGTCCTCTATGCTGTTGCCGTACTTGCGCTTGAGCGACTTGATCTCATCCAAGCGATTTTCCACAAAATCCGCCGTCGCGGGATCGAACTCCATCTTTTCGGCCTGCACGTGGATCTGCATGGCGATGTCCTCAAGGGTATAGTAGACGTCGCGCAGCTGTTCCTCCAGCGCCTCAAACTGCGCTCCGTAGCCCGATATGCCGCTGAGCAGCGATACCGACTGCCGGATGGAGTCCGTGCAGGCGGGCATGTCGTCATAGCCGTCCAAATAGGCTGAACACTGACCCAGCGCAGCGAGTATGCGCTCGGCGTTGCGGATGAGGTCGCGCTGCTCCATCAGCTCCTCTTCCTCGCCGGGGCGCAGACGCGCCTGTGCGATCTCTTCTACCTGGTAGTTGAGCATGTCCAGCCGCTGTGCGCGCTCCTGCGTACTGTCGTTGATGCCGCGCAGGCGCAGCCGCAGCGTGTGCACCTGCTGGTAGAGCGCAGCGACCCGCTCCGCCGCTTCCCTGAGCTCCTTATGCGCAAAACCGTCCAAAAACCCCAGATGCCTGCCCTCGTCCATCAGATACTGATGCTCATGCTGGCCGTGCACGTCCACAAGCGCCGACGTGATCTGCCTAAGCAGCGACAGCGGCGCCAGCGTGCCGTTGATGCGCACGATGTTGCGCCCTGCGGTGGTCAGCACGCGTGACACGATGAGCTGACCGCCCTCGGCCTCGATGCCGTTTTCCTCCAGCAGGGGGACGATGGCAGGGCACGCGGAGACGTCGAACAGCGCCTCGACCGAAGCGCGCTCCTGCCCCGCGCGGATCAGATCGCGGTCGGCGCGCTCGCCCAGCGCCAGGTTCATCGAGTCGATGACGATGGATTTGCCCGCGCCCGTCTCGCCCGTGAGCACGTTGAGCCCTTCGGTGAACTCGATGGTCAGCGCGTCGATGAGCGCGATATTCTTAATGCTCAGTTGACAAAGCATGGTCTCCCTCCCAGCCTGACGGGGGCGTCTACTTCTTCATCTGCTCGAATTTGTGCATCAGGGTGTCGGCGTCCTGCGCGCTCTGGGCGATGACCAGCAGCGTGTTGTCGCCCGATATGGTGCCCACGACCTCCGGCCATTTGAGCGAGTCGATGGCCTCGCCCGCCACGTGCGCGCTGCCCGATATGGTCTTGATGACCACCAGATTGTTTGCCGGCGTGATGCTGATGACGGACTCGGAGAATATGCGGATAAACCGATCCGCAAGGCCGTGCTCAGCCTTGTCCGCGGTGGCGTATTTGTACCCGCCGTTTTCGGAGAGCACCTTGAGCAGCCGCAGCTCCTTGATGTCGCGGGAAACCGTGGCCTGCGTCACGTCGATGTTCCGTGCGCGCAGCGCCGCGGCAAGCTCCTCCTGAGTCTCAATGTCCTGCGATTCGATGATCTCCTTGATCACGGCATGGCGTACCGATTTCATAAGAGCGCCTCCTCGTGTCTTACTGAATTAACGCAAGGTTCTGTCTACAAGCTTGGCGTGCACCATGGAGAAAAAGTCCCGGCTGCCCAGGCGGATCAGCTGCGCGTCCAGCGGCGCGCGCTCGATGCACACGGGCTCCGCCGCATCCATGTGGATGATGTCCTGGCCGTCCGCACAGATGATGGCCGGCAGCGAGCGGCTGGCCACCGATACGGCGATGCGCTGTCTGGGCGCGAGCAGCACGGGCCGCGCGCGCAGCGAATGCGGACAGATCGCCGTCATGGACAGGCACTCCAGCTGCGGGTGCACGATGGGGCCGCCGCAGGAGAGCGCATAGGCGCTCGCGCCCGTTGGCGTGGAAACCAGTATGCCGTCGGCCACGTAATGGTCGAGCAGCTGCCCGTCAACGGATACGTCCGCGCGCACCACAGCCAGCGAGGACTCCCTGCGCACCACGATGTCGTTGAGCGCCGTGATCTGCTGATCGCGCCACTGTGCGCGCAGCATCAGCCGCTTTTCGATGGAAAAATCCCCGCTGACCAGCCTGGGCACGGCCTGCTCCAGCCCCGCCGCGTCCACCTCGGACAAAAAGCCCAGCTGCCCGAAATTCGCGCCCAATACGGGCACGCCATGCACCGCCGCGCACCGCGCGACGCTCAATATACTTCCGTCACCACCGCAGACGATGAGTGCGTCGCTTTTTTCAATGACTGCTTCCCGCGCCATTGCTTCTCCGTCCGCAAGCTCCGCACAGTCGCTGAGCACCTGTGCACCGCACTGGCGAATCAGCTGCGCCGCGCGCAGTATTGCAGGGGAAATCGTGGCTCGGCGCACGCCCTGTAACAGCCCCAGCTTGTTCATAGCCAATCCTGCGCCACCTCCAGTATACACTTTTTTCTCTGTTTATACAATGTTTTTATTTATTTTATGCAGGATGCCAGCGTCTCTTCAATGGAGCTGTCCGCATCAAATTCCGGATTTGCGCACGGCGTATGGTGCAGATGCAGCAGGAATTCCGTATTCCCGCCCACGCCCTTGATGGGCGAAACCGTAAGGCCCCACGGCGCAAGCCCCATGGCAGGCATCGCTGCGATCACGGTCTCCAGCACTTCTCTGTGCACCTGCGGGTCGCGCACGATGCCGCCCTTGCCCACCTGCTCACGCCGCGCCTCGAATTGCGGTTTGACCAGCACCGCCAGCTGTGCGCCGTCCTTAAGACACGTGCACACCGCGGGCAGCACCGTCCGTATGGAAATAAACGATACATCCATCGAGGCAAAATCCGCAAGGCAACCGCCCAACAGCTCGGGGTTGAGCGTGCGCGCATTGGTGCGCTCCAGCACCGTCACGCGCGGATCGTTGCGCAGCTTCCAGTCCAGCAGGCCCCAGCCCACGTCGATGGAAAACACGCGCTGCGCTCCCTTTTGCAGCATGCAGTCCGTAAACCCGCCCGTGGACGACCCCACGTCCAGACACACCGCGCCGCTAAGCTCCAGACCAAAAGCGCTCATCGCCTTTTCCAGCTTCAGCCCGCCGCGGCTGACATAGGGCAGCTTGTCGCCCTTGACCGTCAGCCCCGCGTCGGTAGACAGCAGGATGGCCGGCTTGTCCAGCCGGTTTCCGTTCTGGAACACCCGGCCCTCCATCACGATGGCGCGGGCAAGCTCGAGCGTATCGGCGTATTGCAGGCGCACGAGCGCCTCGTCCAGTCGTTCCTTCTTCATGCGTTCCTATCCTATAAAGTCCTTGATGCGTCCGCACAGCCCGTCTACGTCCAGGCGGCAGCGATGGAGCAGCTGCGCGCAGGAGCCGTGCGACACAAACGCGTCGTCCAGCCCCACCGGCAGCAGGCGCACCGTGCGGCCCAGCTGCGCGTAGCGCACCGCGACCAGCGCGCCAAAGCCGCCGATCACCGCGTTTTCCTCCAGCGTCACGATGGGCAGATGCGCGTACTTTTCCAGCATGCGGTCGGGCAGCGGCTTGACCTGCCTGCAGTTGACCACCTCAATGTCGATGCCCTCCAGCGCCAGCGTGTCCGCCGCGATCATCGCGATGGACACCATCGAGCCCACCGCAAACACCACCGCGCGCGCCTTGTGCGCCAAGCTCACCACCTGCCACGCGCCCTTTTGCAGCGGCACGAGGTTGTGCATCGCGGTGCAGCCCGTCTTGGGGTAGCGGATGAGCACGGGGCCTTGCGCGTCCTTTGACCAGCGCAGCATCATCTCCAGCTCCTCCGCGCAGGAGGGCGCCAGAATCGTCATGTTCGGGATGTGCGAGCAGTAGGACAGGTCAAACGCGCCGTGATGCGTCGCGCCGTCCTCGCCCACCAGTCCTGAATGGCTGCACAGGAACACTACGTGCAGGTTTTGCAGCGCCACGTCGTGCACGATCTGATCGTAGGCGCGCTGCAAGAAGGTGGAATACACCGCGTAGTAGGGCGTCACGCCGCCCGCGGCAAGCCCTGCGGCCATCGTGGCGGCATGCTCTTCCGCAATGCCCACGTCATAAAACCTTTGCGGGAACTCCTCGCCGAATTGCGTCACGCCCGTGCCGTCGGGCATGGCTGCCGTGATCACGGCGATCTCCTCCCCGCTTCGCGCCAGATCGCACAGCGTCTGCCCCACGACACCCGTATACGACACGCGGCTGATGCTGTCGTCGTTTTCCACCATGTAGGGCGCCACGCCGTGGAATTTATCGGGCTTTTCCTCCGCGGGCTTGTAGCCATGGCCCTTGTGGGTCACGGCGTGCAGCAGCACGGGGCGCTCCAGATTGCGCGCGCGCGTCAGGTGGCGGATGATGCCGGGCAGGTTGTGCCCGTCGATGGGCCCCAGGTAGGTAAAGCCCAGCGCCTCAAAAAACTGTCCCTTTACAAACAGATATTTGATGGAATTCTTGAGCTGATAGACCAGGTCATGCAGCCTGCGCCCCACCAGCGGGATGCGCTTGAGGAAATTCGCCGTGTGCCCCTTGAAGCGCCAATAGCTCTTGTTGGAGCGCAGGCGGTTGAGGTAATTGGACAGCGCGCCCACGTTGCGCGAGATGGACATATTGTTGTCGTTGAGCACCACGACCAGCGGCAGCTCCGAGCGTCCCGCGTCGTTGACCGCCTCCATGCAGGGGCCGTCCATGAAGGAACCGTCGCCCACCAGCGCGACGCAGTCGCACTTTTCCTTCCGGATCGCCGCAGCGCGCGCATAGCCCAGCGCGGCGGAAACCGCAGTGCCGCTGTGGCCCGAGCCAAAGGCGTCGTACTCGCTCTCCTCGCGCTTGGGGAAGCCGCATAGGCCGTCCAGCTGCCGCAGCGTTTCGAACCGGTCCGCCCTGCCCGTGAGCAGCTTGTGCGCATAGCACTGGTGCCCCACGTCAAACAGTAGCTTGTCCGCGGGCAGGTCGTAGACATAGTGAATGCCCACGATCAGCTCCACCGCGCCAAGGTTGCTGGACAGGTGCCCGCCGTTTACCGTCACCACGCGCAGGATCTCCTGCCGGATCTCCTCGCAGAGCTGCTCCAACTGCTCGATGGAGAAGCTCTTGATGCTCGCACCGTCCTGTATTTGTTGCAATATAGACATATTTATGAAGCCTCCGTCACCGGCGCGGGGCCCTGCCGCCACAAAACGCGGCAACGCGTCCGGCAAATAGGATGATGTCGCGGGATCTTTCGATGGCGATGCGCTTGCCGAAGGCCTTTCCGCCCACGGTCAGCGCCGCGATAAAGGCCGATACCCAGATGCCCACGGCAAAGGTGGTGGTGCCCTGTGTCAGCTCCACGATGCGGATGGCCAGCGTCGCGCCCGCAGAACCCGACACAACGCCGCAGATGTCGCCCACCACGTCGTTGCACACAGAGGACACGCGGTCGGCGTTCTTGAGCATCCAAAGCGCCTGCTTGGCGCCCTTGACCTTGCGCGAGGCCATCGCCACCAGCGGCGCCATCTCCGCACTGGTGACGGCCACGCCAAGGATGTCAAACAGGATGCCGATGAACACCAGCAGCAGCACCGTGACCGACGCCACCGCAATGCCCACCGAAGCCAGCGCCACGGACGAGGACCAACTCATGAACATCGAGAGCACAAAGGAGAGTATAAACACGCACAGTACCCATTGATATGCGCGTTTTTTGGAATCCTTTTTGGGATTAGCCATTTTACGGGGAAGCCTCCTGCCCATATCGCTCAAAAGGGCGACGCCTTCTTATTCGCGGATAAGAAAACGCGCCCGATCTCTATCTGATAAAAATGGTGGTGATACGCCGGGTAAACCTTGCGGCTTCAGGTCCAGTAGGATTTCCCGGCGGCGGACCCCCCGTTGCCGAAAGGGGCGGTTTCCCATTATGCGCCGCCAAGCCGCGTCGCCGCTGGCATGACTGGACTACCACTAAGACCACACTATAATCCCCGGCGTATGCAAACAGTCTAGGAGCTTTCCTCAGCAACGCCGCCATGTCCTAGCCTCTTTTGCAGTTTCGTTTTCCTCCGCAGATAGCGCCGCGCTCCGAGCTCAAGAGTCATGGCGCAATGAACCGGATTCCCACAGCAACCGCTCAAGGCAGGCTACAACTGCACACAGCTTTTGTACCGCATTGCAGGTTTACCCCCAATGAGTAAGCGTCCCGGTGAGCTCTTTGCAGAGCCACAGCCGGTGCGCCCACCCGTTTGGGCCTCCACGGAGGCGGGGTCAACGCCCGCATGCCATTGCGGATCGCCCTTCCTCCTTACATCCCAGCACCAACCCGCGACTGGGCGTCGCAAGCCGGCACCAGGAGCTTCATCGATATGCCCTTTGACGGATTTTTAGGCCCGCCTTCAGGCATGGCATTGTTGACTAGAATACTGCACCACCATGCTAAACAACAGTATAGCATACTTCCGCGCCGCATGCAAATCAGAACAGCACCCACAGGATCGCGATGATGACGCCCAGCAGCGCGCCCGCCACGACCTCCAGCGGCGTGTGGCCCAGCAGCTCGCGCAGCTGCTTTTCGGTGTCCTGATAGTCCGACGATTTTTCCATCAGGTGCTTGATGATGCGGTTGATCTTGGCAGCCTGCTTGCCCGCGGCGCGCCGCACGCCCGCTGCGTCGTACATCACCACGGAGGCCAGCGCCGCAGCCATTGCAAAGTACGCGCTGTCAAAGCCGTAGTTCAGCCCCATGGAAACCGTCAGCGCCATGACGAAGGCCGAGTGCGCCGAGGGCATGCCGCCCGCGCCCACAAAGCGCGTCACATCCATCCTGCGCAGCAGCACCAGCGTCAGGATCACCTTGAGGATCTGCGCGCTGGCCCAGCCCACGACGGCGGGCATCAGGCATGGGTTCTTGAAGATAAGCAGGATGCTGTTGGTCACGGTCGTGCCCCCTTAATTCTTGCGGATGAGAAGATCCTTTGCGAGCTCTGTGAAGAACCCGTCGCGGTCCAGCGGCGCAATGGCGTCGATTGCCCGCTGCGTCAGCTGCTCCAGCCGCGCCCTGGATTCCTCCAGGCCGTAGAGCGCCACATAGGTGAGCTTGCCCTCGGCGGCGTCCTTTCCCACGGTCTTGCCCATGACCTCCGTCGTGGAGGTTGCGTCCAGTATGTCGTCCGCCACCTGGAAGGCCACGCCCAGCGCCTCGCCGTAGTCGGAGAACGCCTTGCGCGCCTCCTCCGTGGGATCGCCCAGCTCCGCGCCGGCCAGCAGCGCCCCGCGGATCATTGCGGCGGTCTTGTTCAGATGGATGTAGTCCAGCTGCCCCTTTTTGTCCTCCGGGTCGCAGCCATGCTTTTCGCAGTACACGTCCACCGACTGCCCCGCAACCATGCCATCCATCCCCGCAGCGTCCGCCACGGCGCGGATGGCGCGCAGATGCGCCTGCGCCCGCTCGGGATGCTGCATCGCCTGCGCCGTCATGTGCGCAAAGGCATGCGTGAGCAGCCCGTCGCCAGCCAATATCGCCATCGCCTCGCCGTAGACCTCATGGTTGGTGGGCCTGCCCCTGCGCAGCGTGTCGTTGTCCATTGCGGGCAGGTCGTCGTGGATCAGCGAATAGGTGTGGATCATCTCGATCGCGCAGGCATAGGGCATGGCCTCCTGAACGGATGCGCCCATGGCCTTTGCTGCGGCCAGCGTAAGCACCGGGCGCAGCCGCTTGCCGCCCGCCAGCAGCGAGTAATGCGCGCTTTCCAGCAGCACCTTTGCATAGCCTTCGCTTTCCGGCAGGCAATGATGCAGCGCATCCTCCGCCTGCGCGCGCAGCGCCTCGTATTGTGCGTTCATTCCGCTTCCTCCTCGCCCTCAAAGGGGACCTGTTCGCCGCTCTCCTGCAGCTTCAGGATGCGGCCCTTGCCCTCCTGCAGCAGCGCGGACAGCTTGTCCGCCAGCGCCGCGCCCTTTTCGTAGGCCTTGATGGTCTCCTCCAGCGTCAGCTGGCCGTCCTCTATCCGGGCGATGAGCTGCGTCAGCTCCTCCACGCCCGCCTCATAGGTCAGTTTCTTCATTGCAATTCCTCAGTCCTGGTCACAGTCGCATGGATGCGCCCGTCCGATACGCGCACCGTCAGCGCGTCTCCCTCTTTTGCCTGCCCAATGCGCGTCACTGTCTCGCCCGCGATGCGCGCCAGCGCATAACCGCGCCGCAGCACCTGCTCCGGGTCGAGCGCACGCAGCCGCGCCGTCAGATGCGCAAGCTCCGTGCTTCGCAGGTTTACCGCGCTCAGCGCGCACTGATCCAGCTGCCTGCGCTTTTCGTCCAGCGCCGCAAGCTGCCGGTCAAACAGCAGATGCGCGTTCCGCAGCGCAGCCCGTTCACGCAGCGCGGCAAGCTGTTTCTCCTTGATCTCCACCTGATGCAGCGCCGCCGCATGCAGCGCGCTGGCCAGGCTGTCCACGTGCTGCATCGCGTCGCGCACGTCGAGCACCGCAAGCTCCGCTGCGTTGGACGGCGTGGACGCGCGCACATCCGCTGCAAAGTCGCTCAGCGCAAAGTCCGTCTCATGCCCCACAGCGGAGATGATGGGGATGCGCGAGGCGTATACCGCGCGCACCACGCTCTCCTCGTTGAACGCCCACAGATCCTCCAGCGAGCCGCCGCCGCGCCCCACGATGATGACGTCCACGTCCTGCGCGTTCAGCGCCCGGATGCCCGCGCAGATGCTCTCCGACGCGCCCTCGCCCTGTACCTTGCAGGGGTACAACAGGATGTCCACGCTCGGGTTTCTTCTGTGCGATACGCGGATGATGTCGCGGATCACCGCGCCCGTGGGCGAGGTCACCACGCCGATGCGCTTGGAAAGCAGCGGCAGCGGCTTCTTGTGCGCCTCGTCAAACAATCCTTCCTCCGCAAACCGCGCCTTGTTGCGTTCAAACTGCTGATACAGCGCACCCACGCCGTCGGCCTGCATGCCCTCGCAGTAGAACTGGTACTGCCCGTCCCGCGTGTACACGGACACATACCCGCGCAGCACCACCTGCATGCCGTCCCTCGGCGCGAACCGCAGCGAGAACGCGTTCTGTCGGAACATCACGCAGCGGATCACCGACTGCGCGTCCTTGAGCGAGAAGTACAGGTGCCCCGACGAATGCCGCTTGAAGTTGGAGATCTCCCCGCGCAGCGACAGCCCGCGCAGCAGCGGGTCAACGCCCAGCAGGGACTTGACATATTCGTTCAGCTGCGTGACCGTCACGGTCATCCGGTCACTTGTTGGCATGGTTTTCCGCCGCTTCCACGGTGTTCTCCATCAGCATCGCGATGGTCATCGCGCCCACGCCGCCGGGCACAGGCGTGATGTAGGAGGCGACCTCCTTGGCGGACTCAAAGTCCACGTCGCCCACAACCTTTCCGTCCACGCGGTTGATGCCCACGTCCATCACGACGGCGCCGGGCTTGATCATGTCGCCCGTGATCATGCCCGCGCGGCCCACAGCCACCACGAGAATGTCCGCCGCGCGCGTCACATCCGCCAGATTCCGCGTCCGCGAGTGCGCTATGGTGACGGTGCAGTTCTTCTGCAGCAGCAGCAGCGCCATGGGCTTGCCCACGATGTTGCTGCGTCCCACGACCACCGCGTTCTTGCCGTTCAGGTCCACGCCCGTGGTCTCCAGCAGGCGCATCACGCCCTTGGGCGTGCAGGCCACAAAGCCCTTTTCACCGTTGAGCAGCCGCCCTGCGTTCATCGCGTGGAAGCCGTCCACGTCCTTGTCCGGGTCAATCTCGCGCAGGATCGCGTGCTCGTCGATGTGCTTTGGCAGCGGCAGCTGCACGAGTATGCCGTGAATGCTGTCGTCTGCGTTGAGCTTGCGCACAACGGTCAGCAGCTCCTCCTGCGTGGTCTCTCCGGGCATGCGCAGCACCGTACCGTTCATGCCCAGCTTCTGGCTCGCGCGCTCCTTGTTGCGCACATAAATCGCAGAAGCGGGATCGTCGCCCACCACCACGACCGTCAGGCCGGGGGTGACGCCCTTTGCCTTGAGCGCCTCGACGCGGGGCTCCAGTCCCTGCCGCACCGCGAGCGCAATGGATTTTCCGTCGATGATCTGTGCCGTCATAGCTCAAACTCCTTGCAATAGCGTTCCGCGCCGATGGACGCGACGCCCACGGCGTTGTCTCCCGAGTATTCCTGCCGGGCAAAATAAGGCTGAATCGGGCTCTTGTTTCGCTTCAGGCGCTCGATCAGCATGCTGCGGAACCGGGGCGAGGACACCACGCCCCCTGCCAGCAGCGCGTTCTTAAGCCCCGTTTCCCGGTTGGCGTTGGTTAGCAGCTTCTCAATGGTGCGCGCAAGGCAGGAATAGACCTCCGCGGCCAGCTGCTGCGGGGTATAGTCCCCGCTGTCCGCCATGCGCATCACCTGCGCCTCCGCACCCGAAAAGGAGCAGTGCAGCCCCTTGCAGGTGGCTACCACCAGCGACTGCGCCTGCGTGCCCTCGGCCAGCTTCTCCAGCGCAGGCCCCGCGGGGAAGCCAAGCCCCAGCTTAACGCCCACGCGATCCACAAACTGCCCCGCGTGCAGGTCGTCCGACCCGCCCAGCAGCTCCAGCTTTTGCCCCTGACGGCAGGCAAGTACCTCCGTCGTGCCGCCGGACAAATGCAGCGCCAGATGCGCTCCATTCGGCAGCCCGGAGTCGATGCGCGCCGCCGCTACATGTCCCGATTGGTGATCGGTGCGGTAAAGCGGCACATGCAGTGCGCCCGCGAGCACCTGCGCCATACCGCTGCCCACGGTGAACACGGGCATATAGCTGCCCTCCACGTCCCGCGGGGTAAAGGACGCGGCAATGGCGACGATTTCCAGGTCGGACAGCTGCTCGTGCAGCTGCGCCATCAGCTCGGGCAGGTTCTGTGTGTGCTGAAACACGCCCTCGCTCTGGCGCAAGCCCCTTCCGCCCTGCTTAACGACAAGCAGCCGCCTGACGCTTGCGAGCACACGCCCGTCAAGCGCTACGGCGGCAACTGACGTTGTATAACAGCTTGTATCCAGTCCAAGTACGGCCTTCACGGCTCATTCCTCTTTCGGCGCACGCGAAACAGAGCCCAGGATGCCGTTGATGAAGGACGCGGCTTCCGGCGTGGAGAACGTGTGCGCAAGTTCAATGGCTTCGTTGATGGAGACGCCCTGCGGGATGCTCTCGCAGAAGAGCATTTCATAGAGCGCAAGCCGGAGAATGGAAAGATCCACCTTGGCGATGCGCTCGAGCGACCAGCCGACGGCGTAGCGGCCGATCAGCTCATCCAGCTCCTGCTGCTTCTCACCCGTGCCGTCGAGCATCGCCTGGATGTAGGCCATGTCGTCGGCGTTCAGGTCGGGCTTGTCCATGGATTCCTCGATGGTGGAGCTGACGCCTTCGCCGCCCAGCTCATACTGATAGATCAGTTGCATGGCAACCTGCCGTGCCGTTTTGCGAGCCATAATGCCTCCCTAGAACTTGAGCTCGTCGTCGTCCTGTTCGGACGCGGAGCCGGGGAAAAACCGGTCTACCACGTCCATCAGCTTCTGGCCTCTGTCCAGCCAGGCGCCCGCGGCCGTACCGCCGCCGACGAGCAGAATGATGAGTATGGTTCTCCAAAACCCCAGGGTGAGAAAGAGTATCGCGGTGACAAGGCCCACCAGCGCACCCAGGAGCTTGAAGAAATTCAAGCGGATAAACCGCAGGATCTCAGGCTTTTTCAAGGCGACGCCCCCTTATTCCACCCGCGCGGCGGCGCCGTTGCCCATGGCCTCCACAAAGACCTGCACTTCCTGAACCGGCACGCCGGCGTGCGCCTCTACATAGTCCTTGACGTCGGACTGCACCTGCGCCGTGGCCTCGGAGAGCATCGCGTCAGGCGCGAACGTGACGCGCAGCTGGAAGGCCAGCGCATCGCTTTCCAGCACCAGGATGCGGGTGGTCACGTCGCGCACCGAGGGCGCCGAGCGCGCCGCGCGCTGCACCATCGAGTCGATGGCGGACACCGCGATGCGGATGGTGCCGTTATCGGTGGTCTTGAGCAGAACCGTGGTGGGAGCGGGCGCGCCCTTGTGCGCGCAGGATGCGTACAGTACGCGGATGGCGGCCAGCAGCATCACCAGACCCACGGCGGAGAGGATCAGCACATTGACCCACAGGCCGTTGGTCATCAGTGCATAGAAGCTCTCGAACATGGGGCGCAGCGGCCCCAGGGCGATGCCGATGGTGAACACGCCCACACCGATGAAGATGATCAGCACCAGAGCGAGCAGAACGCGGTCAAACCACTTCATTTTCATAATGCGCTTCTCCTCCGTCTTTATGGTTTTTTACGCCCAATTAAACCTGCGCTTGTGACCAAACGCAGGCTTAATTTCGGCAGCACCGGCTGGTTTACTTGACGCGGGGCGCGGGAGCGGATTCCGCGGGTTCCTCGACGGGAACGGGGGCCTCCTTCTCAAACTTTACGCCCTGCACGTGGACGTTGACTTCCACAACGCGCAGGCCCGTCATGGTCTCGATGGCCTTCTTGACGTTCTCCTGCACGGCGCGGCAGGTATCGGGGATGCTCAGACCGTAGGTCAGCGTCAGGTAGAGATCCACAGCGGCCTCTTCCTTGCCCACCTCGACCTTTACGCCCTTGGTGTGATCCTTTTTGCCCAGCATCTCGTTGATCGAGGAGGACATGGAGCCGGACATGCTCGCCACGCCCTTGACCTCGGTGGCGGCAAGACCTGCGATGATGGCGATGACCTCGTCAGCAAAGGTCACGGAGCCCATACCATTGTCAATTTCAACATTAATCGGCATATTCTCGCTCATTGCGGACACCTCCATACGGTAACTTTCTTTCATTATAGCAGATACGGCCCGAAACTGCAAACCCATTTGAAGAGTTTGTGGGAAAATTAATAATTTACGCATGAAATCAATCAGGCGCGACGGGGATGATCTTGATGTTCTCCGCCGGCTGTTCGGTCTGGCGCATCGCAAGCTCCAGTATCTTTGCCGTGTCCTCCTCGCTGAGCTTCTCCTTCTTGACCGCGATGGAGACCGTGTCCTCCTGCACAAACGCCGCCGCATCCTCAAAGCCCTTTGCCACCAGCAGCTTTTCGATGGCCCGCTCCTGTTCGGTGAAGCGCGTCAGCTCGATCTTTCGCGCGTCCGCCTCGCGAACGGACTCCTCCGGCGCGCCCTGCCGGTTCACGATGCCGTCCAGCAGCGCGATCTCATCCGCCCGCGCCGTCTCCCGCTGCGCGCGGAAGTCCTTGAAAAAGTCGCCCGTGCCCGCCACCTGCTGCGCCTGCGGCGTTTCCTCGCCCGCGTTCGCGCCCGCAGCGCTTCCGGACACCTGCTGCGCGCCGGGCATCAGCACGCGCAGCACCAGCAGCCCGCCCAGCACCAGCACCATCGCCGCCAGCGTCACCGTGGACCGGTTGAGTCTCACCCGTTGCTCCCCCTTCACTTTCCCGCCTCCTCGCCTTGTCTTGCAAACACCTCGACCGCGTCTGCTGGCACGTCCAGCGCCGTCATCGCCGCGCGCATCAGCTCCGTGCGCACGGACAGCTCCTGCGCGCCGTCGGCCACCACCAGCACGCCCACCACGCCCTGCTCGCCCTCCGTCACCAGCACCTCCACCTGCCCTGCGCCCGCGATCTGCGACAGCACGCGCGCCAGGCGTTCCTCCACGCCGCCCGCCGCATAGGTCACGTCCCTGCCGTAGTCCGACGGCTGCTCCGCCTGCTGCGAAAAGGCAAAGGATAGCCCGATCAGCGCCAGCCCGACCAGCAGCATCAGCACGAGCGTCGCCAGCTTCTTTTCCCCCGCGATCTTTTTCAGCAGCTCCCCCGCGCGCACATTTTATCCCTCCCCGAGTATCCTGAGCAGCTCCAGCACCGGCTCCAGCAGCAGCGCCGTCATCACCAGCCCGAACGCGAACCGCGCGCAGCGCTTGACCGTCCCCTCGGGCAGCAGCAGCTCCAGCGCCGCCCGCAGCAGGCCCGCGCACAGCAGCGCGACCAGCGCGCCCCGCACCGCATCCATCATACGAACCCCATCCCAATGCGCATCAGCTCGGCCAGGAACACGAAGAACATGGCGCTGACGCTGATAATGATTATGAACAGCGAGGTCAGAATATCCGCAAAGTCGCTCAGCGCCGAGCCGATGCGTCCGCAGCCCAGCGGCTCCAGCGCCGCCGCGCAGGCCCGATAGGCCGCCACCGTGCATAGGATGCCCGCGCAGGGCCGGAGCATGATGGCGAGCAGGCCCGCAAGCCCCACCACGCCCACCGCGTTTTTGACCACGATAGAGCAGCCGATCAGCGTATCGGCGGTGTCCTTGAACGCACCGCCCACCACCGGCACGAACTTGTCGATGGCGTATTTTGCGGTGCGCACCGTCACGCCATCGTAGTGCGCGCCCGTCATGCCCTGCACCGTGATCAGCCCGAGAAAGGCCGTAAAGCAAAGCCCCAGCGCCCAGTGCACGCCGGTGCGCAGCGCGCGCATCGTGCGGCCCAGGCGTATTTCCGGGGCAACATGCTGCACCACCGTAAGCGCCGCGCACAGCCCCAGCGCGCCCATCAGCACGCTCTGCACAAAGCGCGTAAGCCCCCCGGTTGCCGCAAGCGACAGCTGCTCCATCAACAGCGCGCTGCGCGTGCCGCCGATGGCCGTCAGCAGCGACAGCATCGTGGGCAGCACTGCGCTGTAAAAGTCCGCCATGCGCTGCGTGACCTCGCGCCCCTGCGCAAAGAGCGCGGCGCAGTCCGCCGCCACGGGAAGAGCCAGGCTCAGATAGGCCAGCGTCTCCAGCAGCCCCGTCAGACTGTCCTTTTCGCTGAGCACACGCAGCTGCAGCAGCCCCGCGCACAGCACCGACACCCCCACGATGCGCAGCATGCGCGGCACCAGCTCGCGCACGCTCCCCAGCGCCATGCCGCGCACCGCCTGCCACAGCGCCTCGCCGTCCACCTCTCCGCCGCCCTGCGCCGCACTGCGCAGTATGCTCTGCACATCCAGCTCCGGCGCCTGCTCCTGTATGGAGGACAAGTCCATCTCCTCCAGCAGGCGCTGCGTTTCCTCCATCAGGACGCCGTCCGTCTCCTGCGCCAGCGCGCGCACCGGCAGAAACAGCAGCAGCGTCAGGCAAGCAGCGACAGTGCCACGTCGCACAGCTGCACGAGCACGGGCAGACAGGCGCACAGGATCACCGCCTTTCCCACCAGTTCCAGCTTCTGCGCTAGCGCGCCTGCGCCCGCATCCCGGCACAGCTGCGCGGCAAGCTCCGCCGCCACCGTCACGCCCGACACGCGCAGCAGCAGCTGCAGCAGAGAATCGTCCAGCTGCGCCCGCTCCGTCAGCGCCGCAAGGCCGTCCATCGCCCCGCGCAGCGCATCCAACGCCATGCCCAGCAGCACCAGCCCGCAGACGATCTCGCACACCAGCGCGAAGTCCTTTTTGCCAAAGCCGCGCAGCACCACGGACGCCGTCACGCCGCACAGCGCCACGCCCACCGCGCGCAGCAGCTCCGCCCCCGTCATCCGTACAGCGGGAAGAGCGCCCGCACGGAGGAAAACAGCTCGCTCACGCCGCCCAGCACCAGCGCCAGCGCCAGGATCAGCCCGCCGATGTTGCACACCATGGCCACATCGTCGCGCCCCGCGCTCTTGAGCACCGTGGAGCAAACCGCCATCAGCAGCCCGATGGCCGCGATGCGGAACAGCAATTCCACGCTCATGTGCACCCTCCTTTGTGTCTCAGACCAGCAGCACAAAAGCTGCCAGTCCGGCCAGTATGCCCAGCCGGGGATAGAGCGCCGCGCCCTGCCCCACGGCTTTTCGCTGCGCTGCCAGCTGCAGGCTCAGCTGCTCCCGCGCCGCGTCAAAGGGCGCGTTCTGCCCCGCCGGCAGCGAGGGGATCGCCGCAAACAGCGCCTCCAATGCCGCGATCTGCGCCTTTCCCAGACCCGCACGGGCAAGCTCTGCGCGCAATGCCTCGCCCTGCACCGGGCAACCCGCGTCCGCCAGGCGTTTGAGCAGCGCGTTTTGCTGCGCAAGCGCTGCAACGGCCGCATCCAGCGGCTGAAGCAGCAGCACCACCTGCCCGCGCAGCAGCTCCACCGCATTTACCGCCTGCTCCGTCGCGCGCAGGCGCCTGCTCTCCATGCCCGCCCAGACGAAACCCGCCGCACAGAGTGCCGCAGCGACCAGCGCCGCTCCCGTCAGCCTCAGCATGGCCTTCCCTCCCGGTCGTAGACGGCCAGTATGCGGCCCACCTCGCGGCCCAGCAGCACCACCCGGTCGAATATGCCCTCGCGCAGCAGCTGCCGCACCGCAGGACGGCTCTTTACGTCGGAATAGCTCGCCCCGTGCGCGCTGCACAGCACGTGCACGCCGCACCTTCGCGCGTCCAGCAGCGCATCCGCGTCGCGTTCCGAGCCGATCTCGTCGCACACCACCAGCTCGGGCGACATGGCGCGCACCAGCAGGCGAACGGCTTCAGCCCGGGGCACGCCGTCCATGACGTCGGTGCGCGGGCCGACGTCCAGCTGCGGCACGCCCTGCACGCAGGCCGCCAATTCACCGCGCTCGTCCGCTATGGCGACCTGCGCGCCCTGCGAACTGAGCACGCGCGCGAGCTCGCGCAGCATGGTGGTCTTGCCCAACCCGGGCGGCGATACGATGAGCGCCGAGCGCAGCGCGCCCCCCGAGCACACCGCCTCCAGCGCCCGCCTTTCGCACGCCATCTGCCGGGCGATCCGCACATTCAGGCCCTGGATCTGTGCAAAGCGCAGCGGCTGTCCCTCCTGCACCACCGCCTGGCCGCACACCCCCACACGATGCCCTCCGGGCAGCGTCAGATACCCCTGACGCAGCTGCTCCTCGTGCGCATAGAGCGCCTGTCCGCAGAAGGCGAGCAGCAGCGAGGACATCTGCTTGGGGTCGGGGAGCAGCGAAGGAACAGCGGTCTCCCTGCTCCCGCACAGCAGGAGGGGCTGTCCCACGCGGATGCGCACCTCCCGTGCGCGCAGCAATTCCTTCTCATAGGGCGCCAAAGCGGATAAAAACGGCTCGCAGAATTGTGAAAGAAGTTTGTCCATTCGTTTCACCTCGGTGTGAGTATATGCACGTTATCGGGGCCGCATGACGCATAAAAAACAGGCGGAAAACCTGTTGTTTTCCGTCTGTTTGGATGAATATATGGATGTGAAGAAAGGGATATTTAGCTGTTTTATCGACGTTTTTAGGCGGCTAGAGGACACCTCATTGCATGACAGTTTCTCATCAAGCAGAAACCTTTTTTGTTGGTTTATGTGGTGGGCGCGAGGTCCATCAGCAGGCGCATGCGGGGCAGATAGATGGCTTCGTCGCCGGTGGTGTGCAGCTCAAAGCCGCCAGGTTCGCCGGGCGGGCAGAGCATGCCGTCGCGCTCCAGCACGCGGCGCAGCTGGCGAACCGTGCCCAGGTTTCCATCAATGAGCGGAATGCCGGGGGCCACCTGTGAGAGCGCTTCGCGGATGAGCGGATAGTGCGTACAGCCCAGCACGATGGCGTCGGTTTTCTTTTTCAGATGCTCGTCCAGCAGGCCGTGCAGCACGGAAAGTATCCTTTCGCCGCGCACCTGGCCGTCCTCCACGCACTCGACGATGCCATAGCCCTCCACGGGCACCGCACCCTCGCCGTACAGCTCCATCAGGTGCAGAAACTTGTCCATGTGCAGCGTAGCGGGGGTCGCCAGCACGAGAATCTGGCCGCCGTGGCGCAGCTCGTGCGCGGGCTTGAGGGCGGGCTCCATGCCGATAACCGGGATGGTCAGCTCGCTGCGCAGGCGCTTGGCGGACGCGGCGGTGGCCGTGTTGCAGGCGATGAGCAGCGCTTTTATGTCCCTTTGCAGCAGCTGATCGACCACGTTCTGCACGCAGGAATCGATCTGCTCCTGCGTTTTGGTACCATAGGGCGCGTTTTCGTTGTCGCCATAAAATATGAAGTGCTCGTTTGGCATCAGATGGACTGCCTCTTTCAGCACGCTGATGCCGCCCAGCCCGGAATCGAATATGCCGATGGGTCTGCGCATGCCCCTGCCTCCAGTTACTTGCTTTGGGCATAAGTATAGCACAATCAATCCGCGTTGTCATCCTGCAAAATCTCCGCGATGGCGCGGGCGAGCGGCACGGTGGCGTTGAGCGCCTGATCCAGCGTGTTTTCGTTGTGTCCCACCTCGATGAGCACGGCGGCGGGCGACATGTGCTGGTTGTAGCGCCCGGTCTTGACCATCACGTCGCGGCAGAGGTTGGGGATCTGCGCATTGAGCGCGTCGGTCAGCGCCTGGGCGAGCTTGTAGTTCTCCTGCCAGTTGGGCTTGATGGAGAATGTGTTGCCCTCGCTGCCCTCGCCCGTGCCGATGAGCATCATCAGCCGCGCATACTCCACGCCGTCCGAGACGACGCAGGAGGGGTTGGTGTTGCGGGTGCTGGCGGCGTCGCGGTGCAGGTCGATGAGCATGTCAAATTCCTCCCCCGCGTCCACATAGGCCTGCAGGGTGGCCAGCGAACGCACGTAAGCCGTGCCCAGCTTGGGCGGCTCGTGCTCCGTCATGTCGTGCACCACCTCGATGCCCAGCTTCTCCAGCTCCTCGGTCAGGCGGCTGCCCACGCCCATGATGTTGAAGTTCACGTCCTGTGTGCGCCACGCGGAGGTCTCCTCATAGGGGTTGTCCGGATCCTGCGCATAGGCTTCGTAGGAATGGGTGTGGTAGATGAGCACGCGGGGCTTGTCCTGGGTAAGTTGCGGCTCATATTTCCCTTCTATTTTTGAGATCTCCACGCGGATGCGGTCGGGGTCGTCGGGCTCGTCCCCCGTTTCGCTCTCGGCGGTGACGGGGACGGCGCGGATCTCCAGCGGCAGCTGCGCGGTGAGCAGCCGGGAGGGATCGTCCAGCAGGCGCAGGGGCGCGGGCGAAGCGTCCTCGGAGGGCTTGTCCCCGCCGGCGGCCCCGGCCTGTGCCGACGCCACCGCATAAGAGACCGTCTCCTGCGCATTTTCCGCGTTTCCGCGCGCAAACAGGCAGATGCCCGTGATCACGGCGGCCACGACCAGCAGCGCAATGACCGCCGCGCAGATCAGCTGCCTGAGCTTATAGACTTTGATGCGTATCATGCACATCCCTCCTACCCTGCTTTGATAGAAAGATATGCACGCGCCTTCCTCTATATGCGTAGCGCGCGAAGCTCCCTGCGCGACAATTCCGGCTGCAGCGCAAGGTCGATGCCCTCGGCCAGCAGCGCGGCCACGGAGCGCACAGCCTCGTCGATCATCACGGGAGTGACGACGAGGTTTTCGCCGTCCATGTCGCGCAGCAGCGCGCCAAGATCCAGCTCTGCACCGCTCTGCCCTGCGATGCGATCCAGCGCGTCGCGCAGTATGGTGGAGGCGTGGACCACCATGGGCACGCCCACCGCCACCACCGGCACGCCCAGCGTTTCCCGCGTCAGCGCGTCGCGGTGGTTGCCTACGCCGGAGCCGGGAGAGACGCCGGCGTCCGTCAGCTGCACGGTGTTGAGGATACGGCTCGTGCTGCGCGCGGCGAGCGCGTCCACCACCACCACGTAGCCGGGCCTGACGCGCTGCACCACGGCCTGCACCACCTCGCCCGTCTCCATGCCGGTGGAGCCCATGACGCCGGGAGCGAGCACGCTGACGGGCTGCACGCGCTCGTCCAGCAGCTCGGGCAGCTGGGTGAAGAGGTGGCGGGTGACCAGTATATGCTGCATCACGCGCGGGCCGAGGGAATCGGGCGTCAGCTCGCGGTTGCCAAGGCCCACGACCAACGCGCCGCCCGGCCGCACCTCCCCCAGCAGCTGCTTTAGCTGCTGCCCGATGCACCGGGTCAGCGCGCTGCTCCTGGTCTGGGCAAATCCGCTCTGCTCGATGGTGACATAGGTGCCGATGGGCTTGCCGATGGCCCTCGCCCCCTGCTCGGTGTTGACGCGCACGCGCGTGACCGTGGCCTTTCCCTCCTTTTTCTGCTCCATTTCCACGCCCTCGATCTCGCCCGCCGCCTCCCTTGCCTCCATTGCAAGGTCCGTCCGCACGCTGCTGTTCATGCCGGTTTTCGCTCCCTTTCCATGCGTTCTTTGGGCTAGTGTGCCCGGAAGAAAAGCAAGCTGTCGTTAAGTTCGTGATAAATTCGAATTTTGTCTTGCATTTCAAAGCAAATGATGGTATGATAATCCTTGTCGATTTGGACTGAGGGGGTGAATTGGGAATGCCGAATATCAAGTCTGCGATCAAGCGTGTCAAGGTGAACGAGACCAAGAACCTGCAGAACCGCATGGTGAAGTCCGCCGTCAAGACTCAGATCAAGAAGTTTGACGCTACGGTTGCCGGTGGCGACGCCGCTCAGATCGAGAGCCAGCTGCGCGCTACCTCCGCTGCCGTCGATAAGGCCGCTGCGAAGCATGTGATCCACAAGAACGCTGCCAACCGCAAGAAGGCTCAGCTCGCGCGTGCTGCTGCGAAGGCGTAATCGGATATCAAACGCGAAAATAAACGATCCACCGGATAAGGCGGGTCGTTTTTTCGTATGGAATGACCTAAAAAGGCTGCCAGGCATCAACCCGGCAGCCTTGCTTTTTTGTTGACCAGCGCCATGATGACGGAATCCAGCGCGCTCTCCTCCGAGATCTGCCCCGACTTGAACTCGTAGTCCATGCGGATGCACAGCAGCAGGTAGTCCTGCAGCTGTTGGAGCGAATAGGCGCGCGTCTGCTTTTCGTAGAGCCAGAGTATGTTGGACTTGATGCCCGTCGGGCCGGAGATCTCGCGGTCGGCGTAGCCCTTGGCCTTGAGGGTCTTATAGTAGACCATCTGGCGGATGCGGTTGGTCAGCGGCGTGAGCAGCTGCACGGTGCCCGAATCCTTCTGGTTGAGTATGTTTTTGAGTATGGTCAGCGCGCCGCCCGCGTCGCCGCCGATGAGGCAGTCGAACATGGTGAACAGCCTGTCCTCCACCGTGGGGCTGACGACGGCCTCGACGTCCTCCTCCTCGATGTTGAGCCGATCGCCCACGTAGGCGAACAGCTTTTCCAGCTCCTGCAGCGTGGGCGTGAGCAGCGGGTCCACGCGGGAGAGGAACAGGTCCCCCGCCTGCTTGCTCATGTACCGGTTGTGCGCCTTGAGCTCGCGCGTGAGCCACAGCTGCTTGTCCGCGTCGCTCAGCGGGGCGAAATCCACCCTGCCGCCCATGCTCTCGATGCGCGCCGTCACCTTTTTGGCGCGGTCGGCCTTGCCGCGGCAGAAGAAGAGCAGCAGGACATGCGGGGGCATATGATTCAGGTAGTCGAGCAGGCGATCCAGACCCTCGTCCTTAGCGGAACCTGCGGCCTTCATCACCAGCACGCTGCCGCGCACCACGACCAGGCGGCGTTCGCTCAGAAAGGGCAGCATCTCGCAGGCATCGACGATGTCGTTTGCGGTGGCGGAGGCGGAGAGCAGCGTCTCGTTCATCTCCTCCAGGCCCTCGGGCAGCAGCTTTGCGCGCAGCTGCGCAAGAGCGCTGTCCTTGATGTACTCCTCCTCGCCGTCAAACAGCAGCGCGCCGGGCAGGCCGCCGCCGCGCAGGAGGTTGAAGAATTCCTTGTAATTGAGCACGGGCTTCCTCTCCTCCTTTCCGTCAGTTCTGCCCGGTTTGGATGACGCCGGGATTGCGCACCAGCGGGGAGCGCAGGTTGAGCGCGCCGGAGAGCGAATCCACCTTGAGCCCTTCGACGAGGAACTGCACGCGGCTGACGCCCGCATAGTCGGTCAGCGTGTTTACGTTGCAGAAGATGCTGTCGCGCAGCGCATCGGGCTCGAGCGCGCGCATCAGCTCCGCGCCGGCTTGCGTGAAATTGACCACGGCGACGTCGTCCACCATGCACACGCCGCGCAGGTGGTCGCCGGTAAAGCCCTCCGGGAACACGCGCTGCGCGCCTTCGGGCACGGTGAGCAGCTCCTCGACCAGGTCGCGCACCGTGCTGCGGCGCAGCTCGATGGCGCGCGTGACGCGGGTCTGCCGGCCCTCGCCCGCCGGGAAGTACAGCGAAACCGTGCGGCCCAGCAGGCCCTCGAACTGCGAACGGTAAAGCAGGCGGTCGCTCAGATCCGAATCGGACAGGCTCTCGATGGGGCGGCGGTTGACGCAGACGCGCAGCGCGGAGGTGTCGGGCAGGAAGGTGGTCAGCGTCATCACCAGGGGCCCCAGCTGCATGCGGCGCCGGTGGTTTGTGCCCGAGAGCGCGTTGGCCATTTCATAGGAGAAGTTGATGTCCAGATACTGGGTGTATTCGTCCTCCATCTCAAAGGAGGGGATGCCCACAACGGTCGCTGCGGACGGATAACTGCGCCGCAGCGCGGTGTCGGAAAAGGGCCCGCTGATGAGCGCGGAGACGACGGGAATGGCCAGATTGGAACGCGTAAAGCTGAGCTGCCGCACCTCTGCCAGCAGAAGATCGGACTCGCTGCTGGAAAAGTACAGCGTCACGTAGCGCTTGAAGGTGTAGTCGGGCGAGCGCAGCGCGGCAACGCCCTCGTTTTCATGCTCGATCCAGGCCGACTGCAGATCCTCGTCAAAGCGCGTGAGCGTGCCGCTGGGCAGGTCGTTGGTGGTCAGCTCCCGGCCCGAGAAGAGCACGTTGACATAGTCCACCTGCCCCGTCTCGATCAGGGTATTGGTCAGCGCGGCCTTCAGGCAGAACATCTCGTAGGGCTGCATCATCTCGGCGTCGCCGCCCAGATCCACCGTGGCCACGCGGCCCGTCTGTGCCACGGACAGCACGTACAGCCGGACGCGCTCGGTCATCGCGGAGATGAGGTGCTCCCCCTGCGGCTCCTGCAGCACCTCGCGGGCCAGCACCTCCAGCTCGGTCTCGCTGTTCATCACGCTGAGGGTGCGCACGTCGGGCATCAGGCGGTAGCGGTCCTCGCTCAGGCAGTAGACCACCGTGGTCAGGCGGCGCACGACGCTGTCGTCGTAAAAATTGCCCGCTGCGGTCTGCGCGCGTGCGGAGGCAGACAGGCACAGGCCCAGCGCGATCAGTGCGCACAGCGCAAGCGCCGTCACTCTCTTTTTCATGGCATTACCTCGGGCTTCAGTATTCGGGGAACATGGCGTCCAGCGCCTGGAAGCTGACCTTCCACACGTCCTCGTGCAGCATGCGGATGGGCAGCGCGGTCAGCTGCGCGGTGTGGCCGCCCGCGTCGATGTAGGTGATGCTCAGCATCGCAACGGCGCGCTCGCCGTCGCCCGAGACCGTAGCCGGTCCGTCGAGCGAATAGCCCACGATGGACGCCTTGCCCGCCAGCGCGTCGGCCACGCCGGTGCTGGTGGGACGCGCCGCGCCGTCATAGTCCACGGCGGCAAGATAGTATTCCAGCCGCTCATAGTCCTTTTCCACGATGGCGCTCATCACGATGTCGATCACGTTTTCCGGCGAGAGGATGACGGAGGTGTCGCGCTCCATCGGCTCGATGGTGCGGTCGCCCAGCTCCTCCCAGCCCGCCTCGGCGTAGGTCAGGCGCTCGCCGTTGCCGGTGTTGTTTTCATCGATGAGGATGAGCACGCGGCTGTAATTGCCGATGGCGGTGACGGCGTTGACGATGGAGAGCACGCCCAGCCGCCGCCGCGTGGCCTCCTGGTCGATGTCCTGCCCCATGCGGTCGAGGAACTCGGAGGACAGCGTGATGGACAGATAGCCGCTCTGCTCCTTGATGCTGACCAGGCGGGTATCGGGGTTGATGAGCGCGTTGTACTGGTACTGCGTATCCTGCGGGCCGTCGATGAGGGCCTGCACGACCAGCTGCTCCAGCGTGTTTTCCGCGGTGACGGTAAACTGCTGCTCCACGCCCGCCAGCAGGTCCTCGGACAGGTAGCGGAAGTAGAGCGTCGCGCCGATCTGCTGGCCGTAGGCGCTGTTTTGGCTCTCGGGCAGTATGTCCTGGGTATAGGCGCTGTCCACGCCGTCGGTGCGCTCGGTGATGCCGCCGTAATACTGCCGGCTGCAGCCCGTCAGCGCGAGCGCCAGCGCCAGCAGCAGCGCGAGTATGGTTTTGCGGTTATTTTTCATCGGTGGGCTGCGCCTCCTCGTCTTGCTCGTCATAGTCGGCGTAAGGGTCCTCCACAAGCGGCAGGTACACGCGGAAGGTGGTGCCGACGTTCTCCTCGGACTCCACCTCGATGTCGCCGCCGTGCAGGTGGACCACGGACTGCACGATGGACAGGCCCAGTCCCGTGCCGCCCGTGGAGCGCGAGCGCGCCTTGTCCACGCGGTAGAAGCGCTCAAACAGGTGGGGCAGGCTCTCCTTGGGGATGCCGATGCCGTTGTCGCGCACCTCCAGCACCGCTCGGGCGGACTGGGTATAGAGCTTGACCCACACCGTGCCGCCCGCGGGGGTGTATTTGATGGCATTGTCTACCAAATTGTAGATCACCTGCTGTAGCTTGATGGGGTCGCCGTTGACGAAGCAGAGCTCGTCGCAGTTGGGCTCCAGCGTGATCTGCGCGTGCCTGGCCACGGGGCTGAGACGGCCCAGCGTGTCAAACAGCAGCTCGTCCAGCGCGATGGGCTCCATCTGCAGCTTCTCGCTGCGGCTGTCAAAGCGCACGATGGTCAGCAGGTCGCCCACGATCGCGCTGAGGCGGTCGATCTCCTGGTTGATGTCGCCCAGGAACTCGCGCGTCATCGCGGGGTCGGGCGTGTCCTGATGCAGCAGCGACTCGATGAGTATCTTCATCGCCGAGAGCGGCGTTTTGAGCTCATGGGAGGCGTTGGAGATGAAGTCGTTGCGCATCTGATCCATGTTCTGCAGCTTTTCCGACATCATGTTGAAGGTACGGCCCAGCTGGGCGATCTCGTCGTTGCCGCGGGGATTGGCGCGCACGGTAAAGCCCGAGCGCGCGGTCTGCTGCATGAGGTTGTTGAGCTCGTTGATGGGCCGCGTGATGACGGAGCTGAAGTACAGCCCCACGAGCAGCACAATGACCAGCACCACCACAAAGAATATGATGATGCTGTTCTGTATTTCATTTAAGCTCCGGGTCAGGTCGGATAGCGAGGAGACCATCATCACCACGCCGATCAGCTCGTTGCGGCTGGTGACGCCGGAGGTGTAATAGGCGATCCACTCGCCGGACAGGCTGGTGACCGTGCCCTTCTTTACGCGGTGAAAACCGTAGGAGCGGTCCATGTGCAGGGAGGTGACGTCGGTGACCTCGCCGTGCCCCAGGCGCACGCCGTTGAGCTCGGATAGGCTGTCCACCCAGACGGTGCCGTCGGCATTGAGCAGCAGAAAGCGCGCGCCGGATTCCCGCCCGCGCTCGACGAGCAGTTTGTAGAGCACGTCGGCGTCGGCCGTGCGCACATAGGGCGTGACCTCCAGCGCCAGCTCATCGACGACCTCGAGCTCTTCGCGCACGCGCTGATCCACCAGGTAGCTGCCGGTGACGTTCATCACCGCCCACACCACCAGACCGAAAGCGATGCCGATCAGCGCCATGTAGACCAGCACCATCTTCCAGCGGATGGAGAAGCGCGGCTTACTTATCGGTGAAATAGTACCCCACTCCCCACTTGGTCAGTATGTATTCCGGCTTGGAGGGCGTCGGCTCGATCTTCTCGCGCAGGCGCCGGATGTGGACGTCCACCGTGCGCAGGTCGCCCGCGTACTCATTGCTCCACAGCGCCTCGAGCAGCTGCTCGCGGCTGTAGACCTTGCCGCGGTTGGTGATGAACAGGCGCAGCATGTCAAACTCCTTGGCGGTGAGGTTGACCTCCTGGCCGCGCAGCGTCACCGAGCGAAGATCCTGATTGACGCACAGGTCGTGCACGGTGAGGGTATTGCTCTCCTCCTTGGGCTGCGGCACACCCATGCGGCGCAGTATGGTCTTGATGCGCGCCTTGACCTCCAGTATGTTGAAGGGCTTGGTCATGTAGTCGTCCGCGCCGTACTCCAGGCCGAGGATCTTGTCCATGTCCTCGCCCTTGGCGGTGAGCATGATGATGGGCACGTTGGACTGCTCACGGATGCGCTGGCAGACCTCGATGCCGTCCATCACCGGCAGCATCACATCCAGCAGGATGAGATCCACCGGGTTGCTGCGGAACTGCTCCAGCGCCTCGCCGCCGTCCGCAGCTGTAATGATCTCATAGCCGTCCTGTTCCAATGAAAACTTGAGTCCTTTGATGATCGCCGGTTCGTCATCCACCAGCAGCAGCCTTTTTGCCACTTGATTCTCCCTTCCGCCCGCAAAGGTGCGCGCGCTTTTTCCTTACTTGTTATTGTAACATCGATCGCAGTGTGATTGCAATTAAAACTTGCGTTTTGGGCCGCCGATTTGCGGCATGATACAATTTTGAAACGTCTGGAACTGTACAGAATGCAGGTTTTGTGATATACTCATTCATAATGCCTTGCCGGGAGGATGGATGATTTTGACAAATATAAAGAATAAACTGAAGATCATGCTGGCGCTGGCGCTGGTGCTGGTGATGCTGCCGCAGGTGTGCTTTGCGGAGAGCTACAAGGCCTCGCCCAACCGCGACCCGGAATCCTACTCCTCCTCGCGCCCCGATAAACTCAACGGGGACATGCTGGTGGCAACCAGCGCGGTGGCGGTGGATGCCGGTACGGGGCGCGTGCTGTTCAGCAAGCTTCCGGACCGCAAGATCTACCCCGCCTCCACCACCAAGGTGCTGACCGCGCTGCTGGCGCTGGAGCACCTGGAGCTGGACGAGGTGGTGACGGTATCCAGAAACTGCATGGTGGGCGAAAGCTCCATCTACCTGGAAGAAGGCGAAAAGATCACCGTTGAGGATCTGCTCTACGGGCTGCTGCTCAAGAGCGGCAATGATGCTGCCGTTGCGCTGGCAGAGGCCGTTGCAGGCAGCGTGTCCGACTTTGCGCAGATGATGAACGAGCGCGCCGAGGAGCTGGGCTGTGAGAATTCCCACTTTGCAAACCCGCACGGACTGCCCAACGACGATCACTACACCACCGCCGCGGACTATGCCAAGGTGGTGATGGCGGCCTCGCAGTACGAAGAATTCATGCGCATCGTCGGCACGCACAAGTACACGCTGCACATCGAAAAGCCCGACGGATCCACGCGCGAATACACCGTAACCAACACGAACAAGCTGCTGCCCGACTCCGGCGAGGAATACGCCTATGAGTACATGCTGGGAGGCAAGACGGGCTATACGGACGCAGCGCAGAACGCATTCGTCGGCATCAGCGAAAAGGACGGCATGCGCGTGGTCACGGTGGTGTTCGGTTCGCTGCAGGAGGACAAGTGGCTGGACACGCAGAGGCTGGCCAATTACGCCTTTGCGGTCTATCAGCCGTTGGACCTGATCAGCATCTGCGCGGAAAATCCGATTACGGTTCAGGTGGAAAACGCCAACGATCCGGAAAATGCAGAGCTTTCTCTGACCACTGAGGGCAATTCGGCGATCACTCCCCTGGTATCGGATGCTGAGCTTGCCGACATCCGCGAGAACTTTTCGCAGTACACAAGCGTTACCTATAAGGACGGCACGGTGACTGCGCCGGTGCAGCAGGGCGACATCGTGGGGCAGCTGCACTTCCATTACGAGGGCATGGACGAAATTGTTCTCGACCTTGCCGCGGAGCGCACAATCGCAGCGGTGATCGCATCGTCCGAACCCACGCAGACGATTGCGCCCAATTCCACTTCGGATTCGGGCGTGCGGGTCATCACCTCGGACGTGAACACGGGCGGCTGGTCGCCGCTGTATCTGCTGGTCATCATCCCGGTGGTGCTGTTCTTCATATTGGTCGTCTGGCTGATCGTGGAGATCCGGCGCGCGCGGGTGGCCAAGCGCGAGGCAGAGCGCCGCCGCCGCACCGAGGAAGTCAAGCGCAGGCGTGCGCAGCGCGACGCTGCACACATGCAGGCCACTCCCCTGCCCCGCTCGCAGCGCTACGAGCAGGACCGGCCGCGCAGAGAGACCGATCCGCGCACAACGCGCGGCGGCAGCAGCGGCGTTACGAGAACGCGAAGAGGAAAATAAATGGATAAGAATAAAACGGGCAGAACGGGACGCCTCCTGGGATGGATTGCGCTGGGAGCCGTTCTTGCGGGACTGGTCGCGCTGTATTTCTGGATGGACGCGCGCGGAGACCTTGCGGTGTTTGAGTCCACGGAGTCTCTTCAGACTTTCGTGGGATCCTTCGGGATGTGGGCGCCGCTGGTGTTCATACTGCTGCAGATTGCACAGGTGATCTTTGCGCCCATTCCGGGCAATGTCACCACGCTTGCAGGCGGGGCAATGTTCGGTTTCTGGCCCGCGATGGCCTACAGCGTGATTGCGGTCTTTACAGGCTCCATGATCGCCTTCGGCATCGGCAGATGGTGCGGAAAGCCCGTGATTTACAGGCTGGCTTCGCCCGCCATCGTGGACAAGTATCTGGTGGTGCTGGCCGGAAGACAGCGATTGACGCTGTCGCTGCTGTTTCTGTTCCCCTTCTTCCCGGACGACGTGCTCTGTCTTCTGGCAGGGCTTACGGGCTACAGCTGGGGCTGGTTCGCGTGCATGGTGCTGCTGACGCGGCCCTGGGGCCTGGTGTTCTCGGCGCTGATCGGCTCGGGCGCGCTGTCCATGCCGCTGTGGGGCTGGATTGTGATTGCCGCGGCGGCCATCGCGGCGATGGTGCTGTCCATCAAGTACGGCAGTCGTCTGGAGGACTGGCTGCTTTCCAGGATCCGCAGAAAAAACGCATAAGCAATAAAAAGGAACTGCTCGCAAAAGCAGTTCCTTCAGACTGTCAAATAAGCCACATTGCAACACCGCAATGTGGCTTATTGCAGGAGAAGATACGGAAGAAAAGGGAAAGCATCCACTTGTGGATGGCGAATTTCTTGAGATTCATCGCAGCAAATTTGAGCTTGACCCAGGC
>JAXEXP010000018.1:0-18645 GCA_034113365.1 Candidatus Spyradocola sp. | reverse complement strand
TTTACCCGCAATCCACTGGGGATACAGAATGATACGGCCTATGGGGAGCGTTATCAAATCGTTATCAAAAGAGAGATATAAAACCGCAAAATCGTTGTGCCGCAACGGGTTCGGAGTTTCAAAAACTCACTCCCACTCGATAGTTGCCGGGGGCTTGGTCGTGATGTCGTACACCACACGGTTGACCGACGGCACCTCGTTGACGATGCGGGCGGACACGCGCGCCAGCAGGTCGTAGGGGAGGCGCGCCCAGTCCACGGTCATGAAGTCCACCGTGTTGACCGCGCGCAGCGCCACCGTGTAGTCGTAGGTGCGCCCGTCGCCCATCACGCCCACCGAGCGCATGTTGGTCAGCACCGCGAAGTACTGGTTGACGTCGCGCGTCAGGCCCGCCTTGGCCACCTCTTCGCGGAAGATGGCGTCAGCCTCCTTGAGGATGGCCAGCTTTTCCTTCGTGATGTCGCCGATGATGCGCACCGCAAGGCCGGGGCCGGGGAAGGGCTGACGCCACACCATCTCCTCGGGCAGGCCCAGCTCCAGGCCCAGACGCCGCACTTCGTCCTTGAACAGGTCGCGCAGCGGCTCGATGATCTCCTTGAAGTCAATCACGTCGGGCAGACCGCCCACGTTGTGGTGCGACTTGATGGTCGCCGCCGAGCCCGCGCCCGATTCGATCACGTCGGGGTAAATGGTGCCCTGCGCCAGGTAGTCCACCGCGCCGATCTTCTTGGCCGCCTGCTCGAACACGCGGATGAACTGCTCGCCGATGATCTTGCGCTTGCGCTCGGGGTCGCTCACGCCTGCCAGCGCCGTGAGGAATTGCTCGCTCGCGTCGATGCACATCAGATCCATGTCGAACTTCTCGCGGAACAGCTTCTCTACCTGCTCGGGCTCGTCCTTGCGCAGCAGGCCGATGTCCAGAAACACGCACGTCAGCTGCTTGCCCACCGCGCGGTGCAGCAGCGCGGCGCAAACCGAGCTGTCCACGCCGCCCGACAGCGCGCACAGCACGCGCCCGCTGCCGATCTTGCTGCGCAGCGCCGCCACCGTCTCGTCCACATACTGCGGCATCGACCAGTCGCCGTCCAGCCTGCACACCTTGTAGAGGAAGTTGCGCAGCATCTCGGTGCCGTGCGGCGTGTGCTGCACCTCGGGGTGGAACTGCACGCCGTAGAAGCCCTTTTCCTCGTTTGCGACCGCCGCGATGGGGCAGGTCGCGGTGGAGGCGACGGCGCGGAAGCCCTCGGGGAGCTTGGCCGCCTGATCGGTGTGGCTCATCCAGCAGCGCGTCTGCGCCTCGATGCCGTCAAACAGCGTGCAGGGCTTGAGTTCAATGTCAGTCTGTCCGTATTCCTTGAGCGACGCGGACTTGACCTCGCCGCCCAGCATCACGGTCATCAGCTGCATGCCGTAGCAGATGCCCAGCACCGGCACGCCCAGCTCGAATACCTCCTTGGCGCAGCGCAGCGCGCCGGGTGCGTAGGCGCTGTTGGGTCCGCCCGTCAGAATGATGCCCAGCGGGTGCTTGCTGCGGATGCGCTCGATGGAGGATGTGCCCGGGATCATCTCGCAGTAGACGCCCTCATCGCGGACGCGCCGTGCGATCAGCTGGTTGTACTGGCCGCCGAAGTCCAGTACCAGCACGGTCTGATGCTTGCTCTGTGGCATGGTGGATAACCTCCTGAAAATGAATAATTATGCAAAATGAGAATAGAAGCCCAAACCCGCCTTCCACCGTGGAATGCAGCGGGTCTGGTCCCTGCCGGCATTAAAAAAGGCGCAGATCACCTCTGCGCCACGCCTTTGTGGTTTCAAAACGGGTGCAGAACGCGCCGTTTCCAAGAAAAGCGGCATTCCCGAACCTCGTTTCCTAGTATAAATCATCCCGGCCGCGTTTGCAATGCCCCGCTACGTAAAAATTGCGTTGCGGCGCAAAAAACCTCTTGCTTTTTATGAGCGACAGCAGTATATTTATACGAAAGAATGAGGGAAGGAAGGGACCGCGCATGAAGGCGTATCTGATCTTGGAGGACGGCACGGTATTTGAGGGCAAGCGCATTGGTTCCGATCGTGACGTCGTCTGTGAGGTCGTGTTCAACACCGCAATGGCCGGATACCTTGAGGTGCTCACCGATCCGTCCTATGCCGGACAGGGCGTCACCATGACCTATCCGCTGATGGGCAATTATGGCATCAATGAAGAAGATGCGGAAAGCCGCCGCCCCTGGGCCTCGGCTTTTATTGTGCAGACCGTGGCGCGCCGCGCCTCCAACTACCGCAGCGAGGAGGAGCTGGACCGCTACCTCAAGCGCTGGGACATCCCCGGCATCGCGGGCCTTGACACCCGCGCGCTGACCCGCCACCTGCGCTCGCAGGGCACCATGAACGGCATGATCACCTCCGGCGAGGGCCAGTCCATACAGGCCTGCGCCAAGATCGCGCGCGCTTACAGCGTCACCGGCGTGGTCAAGATGGTCAGCCGCCCGCAGCCCGAGCATTTCGCGGGCACGGGCTATAAGGTCGCGCTGATGGACTACGGCGCGAAGAATTCCATCATCAAGTCGCTCTGCCGCAGGGGCTGCGACGTCACCGTGTTCCCGCAGGACACCCCCGCCAGCGACGTGCTCGCCATCCACCCCGACGGCGTGATGCTCTCCAACGGCCCCGGAGACCCCAAGGAATGCACCGGCCCCATCGCCTGCGTGCGCGAGCTGTACGACAGCGGCATCCCCATCTTCGGCATCTGCCTGGGCCACCAGATCACCGCGCTCGCGATGGGCGCGGACACCGAGAAGCTGGACTACGGCCACCGCGGCGTCAACCACCCCGTCAAGGAGCTGGCCACCGGCCGCGTCTACATCACCAGCCAGAACCACGGCTACGTCGTGCGCGGCGAGTCCATCCCGCCCTTTGCCAAGGTCAGCTACGTCAACGTCAACGACGGCACCATTGAAGGCGTGACCTATGACGGCGGCCGCGTCTATACCGTGCAGTTCCACCCCGAGGCCAGCCCCGGCCCGGTCGATACCAACTTCCTGTTCGACCGCTTCATCAACGTCATGGGAGGAAAACGCGATGCCTAAGAGAAACGACATTCACCGGGTACTGGTCATCGGTTCCGGCCCCATCGTCATCGGCCAGGCCGCCGAGTTCGACTACGCGGGCACGCAGGCCTGCCGCTCCCTCAAGGAGGAGGGCCTCGAGGTCGTGCTCGTCAACTCCAACCCCGCCACCATCATGACCGACGCCGACATCGCCGACTGCGTCTACATCGAGCCGCTCGTCGCCGAGTCCGTCAAAAAGGTGATCGAAAAGGAGCGCCCCGACTCGGTTCTCGCCACCCTCGGCGGCCAGACCGGCTTAAACCTCGTCATGGAGCTTGCCGAAGAAGGCTATCTGGACAAAATGGGCGTCAAGATCATCGGCACGCAGGCGCCCGCCATCAAGAAGGCGGAGGACCGCCTCGCGTTCCAGGAGACCATGCAGTCCATCGGCGAGCCCTGCATCGACGGCCTGGTCATCGAGACTGTCGAGGACGCCTGCGTGTTCGCCGAAAAGATCGGCTACCCCGTCATTGTGCGCCCCGCCTACACGCTGGGCGGCTCGGGCGGCGGCATCTGCCGCACCCGCGAGGAGCTGGAGACGGTGTGCGCCAACGGCTTGCGCCTCTCCCGCGTCGGCCAGTGCCTGATCGAAAAGTGCATCGCTGGCTGGAAGGAGATCGAGTACGAGGTCATGCGCGACGCCGCCGGCAACCGCATCACCGTCTGCAACATGGAGAACCTCGACCCCGTCGGCGTCCACACTGGCGACTCCATCGTCGTCGCGCCCTCGCAGACGCTGGCCGACAAGGAATACCAGATGCTGCGCACCGCCGCGCTCAACATCATCGACGCGTTGGGCGTGGTCGGCGGCTGCAACGTGCAGTTCGCGCTCAACCCGCACTCCGCGCAGTACGTCGTCATCGAGGTCAACCCCAGAGTGTCGCGCTCTTCTGCGCTCGCCTCCAAGGCCACGGGCTATCCCATCGCCAAGGTCTCGGCCAAGCTCGCGCTGGGCTATACCCTCGACGAGATCAAGAACTCCGTCACCGGTAAGACCTACGCCGCCTTTGAGCCCACGCTGGACTACATCGTCGTCAAGATCCCCAAGTGGCCGTTTGACAAGTTCGTCACCGCGCGCCGTACCCTCGGCACCCAGATGAAGGCCACCGGCGAGGTCATGGCCATCGCCGCCACCTTCGAGGGCGGCCTGATGAAGGCCATCCGCTCGCTGGAGCAGAATGTCGAGTCCCTCCACCTGCCCGTCATCGACGAAATGGACGACGAAACGCTGCACAAGGAGCTCTATGTCGTGGACGACCGCCGCATCTTCGCCATCGCCGAAGCCATGCGCCGCGGCACCACGCTGGAGGAGATCGCGGACATCACCGCCATCGACCCGTGGTTCCTCGAGGGCGTGCTCTCGCTTGTGCAGATGGAAGCCGACCTGAAAAAGGGTATGCCCGACTACGAAACGCTGCTCGAGGCCAAGCGCATGGGCTTTACCGACAAGACCATAGGCGACCTGTGCGGCGCAACCGCGCTGCAGATCAAGCTGCTGCGCCGCGAGTGGGGCATCGTGCCCGACTTCAAAATGGTGGATACCTGCGCGGCGGAGTTTGAGGCCGTCACGCCCTACTATTACTCCACCTACGCCTCGCAGAACGAGGTCAGCCCCGACACCACCCGCAAGAAGATCATGGTGCTGGGCAGCGGCCCCATCCGCATCGGCCAGGGCATCGAGTTCGACTACTGCTCGGTGCACTCGGTCTGGGCGCTCAAGGAGATGGGGTGCGAGACCATCATCGTCAACAACAACCCCGAGACCGTCTCCACCGACTTCGACATCGCCGATAAGCTCTACTTCGAGCCCCTCACCCGCGAGGACGTTGGCAATATCGTCGACCTGGAGAAGCCCGATGGCGCCGTGGTGCAGTTCGGTGGCCAGACCGCCATCAAGCTCACGCGAGCGCTGGTCGAGATGGGCGTACCCATTCTCGGTACCTCCGAGCGCGACATCGACCGCGCCGAGGACCGCGAGGAATTCGACCGCATCCTCGAGCAGTGCGGCATCCCGCGCCCCGCGGGCCACACCATCTTCACAACCGAACAGGCTCTCGAGGCCGCACATTCCCTCGGCTATCCCGTGCTCGTGCGCCCCTCCTACGTCCTGGGCGGTCAGGGCATGGAGATCGCCCGCACCGACGCCGACATCATCGAGTTCATGCGCATCATCACCTCCCTCATGGAGGTCAAGGAGCACCCGATCCTCGTCGACAAGTACGTCGAGGGTCAGGAGTGCGAGGTCGACGCGGTCTGCGACGGCGAGGACATCCTCGTGCCCGGCATCATGCAGCACCTTGAGCGCGCCGGCGTGCACTCGGGCGACTCCATCTCCGTCTACCCCGCACAGACGCTGCCCCACGACGTCTGCATGAAGCTCGTCGAGCACTCCCGTGCGCTCGCCCGCGCGCTGCACGTCAAGGGCCTGGTCAACATCCAGTTCATCGTCAAGGACGGCCGCGTCTACGTCATCGAGGTCAACCCGCGCTCCTCGCGCACCGTGCCCTACATCTCCAAGGTCACCGGCGTGCCCATCGTCAAGCTCGCTACCCGCGTCATCCTCGGCGAAAAGCTGCGCGACATGGGCTACGGCACCGGCCTG
Source organism: Candidatus Spyradocola sp. (assembly GCA_034113365.1). GTDB lineage: Bacteria > Bacillota > Clostridia > Christensenellales > UBA1750 > Spyradocola. The sequence continues at coordinate 12,939 of JAXEXP010000018.1, read as the reverse complement.
TACAAAAAGAGCCGCCTTGTCGCGGTCAAAATGCCCGTGTTCTCCTTTGAAAAGCTCATCGACGCCGATACCAGCCTCGGCCCGGAGATGAAGTCCACCGGCGAGGTGCTGGGCGTGTCGCCCGACTACGCGCAGGCCGTCTACAAGGCCTTCCTCGGGGCGGGCTTCAAGCTCAAGCGCGCCGGCAAGGTGCTCTGCTCCGTCAACGACCACGATAAGGCCGAGCTGACGCCCCTGGCCGCCGAGTTTGCCAAGCTGGGCTACCGCATTGCGGCAACGCCCGGCACTGCAGCCTATCTCGAAGCAAACGGCGTGGCTGCCGAGGCCATCACCGACTTTGGCGAGCATCTGCAAAACCTGCATCAGGACGAGATTGCGCTGGTCGTCAACACCGCCACGCATGGCCGCCGGCCCGAGCGGCTGGGCTTCCAGCTGCGCCGCTGGTCGGTGGAGCGCGGCGTCACCTGCCTGACTTCGCTGGATACCGTAAAGGCGCTGCTCTTCTGCCTGGAGGACGCGCTGGAAAAGGGCTTTGACGTCGTGGATCTGGCCAAGATCTGACCGCTCTCTTCGTTTACCCGCGCTTTACTTGACGGAAGCGCACGCACAATGCTAAAATAACATCAAAAGGGCAACGGAGCTCAGTTAGACGCCTCCCTGCCCTTTTGTGTTATGTGTGTGATGTGTTCAGAATCGCGTGGTCATAAGGGTTAAGGAGGAGAAACCAATGGCAAAGTATACAGCGCAGGACATCCGACGCATGGTGGAGGAGAACGACGTTCGCTTCATCCGCCTGCAGTTCACCGACATCTTCGGCGCGATGAAGAGCGTGATGATTACCGTCAGCCAGCTCGAACGCGCGTTGGCCAACGAGTGCAAGTTCGACGGCTCGTCCATCGAAGGCTTTACGCGCATCGAGGAGAGCGACATGTGCCTGCACCCCGATCCGGACACCTTCTGTACCCTGCCCTGGAGTGAGCAGGGCAACGTCGCGCGCCTGATCTGCGACGTGTACACCACAGACGGCAAGCCCTTCGAGGGCAGCCCCCGTAACATACTCGAGCGCGTGCTGCGTCATGCCGAGCGCCTGGGCTACCGCTTCTTTGTCGGCCCCGAGCTGGAGTTCTTCCTGTTCCACACCGACGACCGCGGCAAGGCCACCACCGAGACCTACGACGAGGGCAGTTATTTCGACCTCAGCCCCGTCGATCAGGGCGAGATTGCCCGCCGCGAGATGTGCATCATGCTCGAGGACATGGGCTTTGAGATCGAGGCCTCCCATCACGAGTGCGCCCCCGGCCAGCACGAGATTGACTTCAAGTACGACGAGGCGCTCAAGACCGCCGATAACGTCATCACCTTCAAGGAGGTCGTCAAGACCACGGCCCAGCGCCACGGCCTGCACGCCACCTTTATGCCCAAGCCCGTATACGGCATCGCGGGCTCCGGCATGCACATCAATATGTCACTGTTCCAGGACGGCCAGAACGTGTTTGCCGACGACAGCGACGAGTATGGCCTCAGCCAGACCGCCTACCATTTCATCGCGGGCGTCATGGCGCACGCCCCCTCCATCGCCGCCGTCACCAATCCCCTGGTCAATTCCTATAAGCGCCTCGTGCCCGGCTTTGAGGCGCCCATGTACATCGCCTGGTCGGCGCGCAACCGCTCGCCGCTCATCCGCATCCCCGACGCGCGCGGCAAGGCCACCCGCATCGAGCTGCGCAACCCCGATCCCACCGCCAATCCCTATCTGGTGTTCGCGCTGGTGCTGGAGGCGGGCCTGCAGGGCATCGAGCAGAATCTTACGCCGCCCGCGCCCGTCAACCAGAACATCTACCAGATGACCCGCGCCGAGAGAAAGGCCAGCGGCGTCAGGGCCCTGCCCACCGACCTTAACCAGGCTGTGGAGCTGATGGAGGCCGACCCCATGGTCGCCGAGGTGCTGGGCAACCACATCTACGAAAAATACGTGGCCGCAAAGCGTTCCGAATGGCACGAATACTGCACCCGCGTCTCACGCTGGGAGCTGGAGGCGTACCTGGGAAAATACTGAGCGGCTGTGAGGAAAGGACGGCGAGCGCATGCTCGTGGCCGCAGCCTTTGCAAACGCTGGCGACGCGGAAAAGGTCGCCCAGGCGCTGGGCCGTTATGGCCTGCGCGCCATGCCCACCGTCAGCGGCGCCCAGGTGCTGCGCCAGAGCGCAGCCGTGACCCTCGTCGTCTGCGGCCCCCGCCTTGCGGATATGACCGTCCGCCGCCTGCGCCAGCTGCTGCCCGCGTCCATCCCCGTGCTGCTGATGGCCTCGGGGGAGACGGCGCTGCCCGGCGTCGAGCTGCTGCCCCGCGGCGTCACCAAGTCCCAGCTGGCAGAGCGCGTGCTGGAGTATCTCGGCCAGCGCGAGGCCACCGTCGCCCGCGCCAAGCACGCCCTCATCCGCAGCGGCTGTGTGGACGAGGCACAGGCCCATCGCCTGCTGCAGACCCGCGCCATGAACGCCGGCTGTACGCTGCTGCGCGCGGCCCAGCAGGTGCTGGACGGCGCCCGGCCCGAATCCAAGTGAACAAACAGGCGGCCGCATTCCCATCTCGGGGATGCGGCCGCCTGCCTGTCTCAAGGGGCCATTACGGCTGATCGTCCTTCATACACTTGTCGCAGGAATAATTGCACTTGGGGTTCTTGCACACGCACCCCGTCTCCAGGTGGTACAGGTCGCTGCCGCACAGCGGACAGAGCGCGGTGCAGGTATCAAAGGTCTCCATGGCGGTCTTGTTGTCGCTCATGCGCTTAGCCTCCCTCATTTTTGTCGCTTAATCAGATTATAACACCTTTGGCCGTAAAATACAAAAAGGTTTTTTGTAGAATGGAAACGAATCTCTTACTTACTCGTCTAAATGATGGAGGTGTGAACAATGCGCAATAAAAAGAATCCATTGCTCATCATATTGATCGCCGTAGCCGTGGTGCTCGTGGCCGTCATCGCCTGTGGCGTGGGCTTCATCGGCTTTATCGCCAACCCGAAGAACGCCTTTTCCGAGCTCAAGGAGCAGGACGCCGTGCAGCTGGCCGCAACGCCCACGCCGTCGCCCACGCCGGAGCAGACCGCTGCGCCCGACGCCGACCCCGCGGTCACGCCCGAGCCCACCATCACGCCCGAGCCCACCATGACGCCGCCGGACTATGAGTTCGAGAAGAAGCGCATCAACATCCTGCTGCTGGGCGCGGACAGCTCCGTCGAGCGCGTGGAGGCGGGCATGAATTTCCGAACCGATACCATGATCCTGGTCACCGTCGATTTTGAGAACAGGGACGTGGACATGATCTCCATCCCGCGCGACAGCTATGTGCGCATCAACGGCTCCGAAACGCGCTTCAACAAGATCAACGCGGCCTTCGTGTTCGGCGGCGGCGCGGACAAGAGCGGCTACGAGTATTCGATGAACACCGTCTCCGACCTGCTGGGCGTGCGCATCGACTACTACGTGGGCTTTGGCATGAATGTGGTCAAGGACGTCGTCAACGCGATGGGCGGCGTGGACTACGATGTGGACATCGAGTTCACCATGTGCGGCCGCAAGACCGAAAAGGGCCTGCAGCACATGGACGGCCAGAAGGTGCTGGACTACTGCCGCTACCGCAAGGGCGGCAGGGGAGACGTCGACCGTGTCGACCGCCAGCAGCGCATGCTGTTCGCCATCTTCGAGACCATGCTCAGCACCAACCAGGTCAAGAACATCCCCGACATCTACACCGCCGTGCAGGAGAACATCGACACCAACCTGGACGTGCTGCAGATCGCAACGCTGGCCTACTTTGCCAAGGATCTGTCCATGGACCAGATCGAGCGCCACACCGTCCCCGGCAACGGCCAGTACGTCGGCGCCAAGTCCTACTACATAATCAATCAGGAAAAGAAGAACGCCATGGTCAAGGAGATCTTCGGCGTCACCGGCCCCTTTGACGAGGCCATCACGCTGGAGGCCATCGAGGCGCGCGTGGCCCAGGAGGAGGGCCTGACCACAGAGGGTGCCGAGGGCGAGGAGGGCGGCTCGACAGGAGCTGCCAACGATGACCTGCTCACCCTCACCATCGAGGCGGAGGAGATGCTCTCCTATATGAACGACTATGCCGACCTGGAGAACCCCGACGTCGTCGCGGCCTATGATACGCTGCGCTCCGCCATCGCAAGCGGGGACGCGGCGGCCATGCGTAGCGCCATGAGCGCCGTCAGAAGCCTGCTGCCCGGCGCCTGATGCCGGATCAGAATAATGAGGAGGAACCATAACCATGCTGCAAAACCTGTTCACCGCGATCCCCTGGAGCGGCATACTGACCACCATTGGCACCATACTGTGGATGGTCGTCAAGGGCCTGTTCGTGCTGGCCGCCGGCTATTTTCTCACGCGCTGGCTGGTCGCATTCACCGGTAAGTGCCTCAAAAAGAGCAAGCTCAACGAGACGCTGCACAGCTTCCTGCTGTCCTGCATCCGCATCGTGTGCTACGTGTTCGTCATCGTCATCGCGCTGACCATCCTGGGCATCCCCACCACCTCGCTCATCACGGCCATCGGCACCGCGGGCGTGGCCATCGGCCTGGCGCTCAAGGACAGCCTGTCCAACTTCGCCAGCGGCGTCATCATACTCTTCAACGCCCCCTTCCAGGACGGCGACTTTGTGGAGATCGGCGGCCAGAGCGGCGTGGTGCAGGAGATCGGCCTGATGACCACCAAGCTCAAAACCTTCGACAACCGCCACATCATCATCCCCAACAACACCGTCACTACCTCCAACGTCGTCAACTACTCCCGCGAAAAGACCCGCCGCCTGGACATGGACTTCACCATCAGCTATGACGACAACGCCGATCAGGCCATGTCGCTCATTCGCGGCGTCATCGATTCCAAGGGCGAGCTTGTGCTGCGCGAGCCCGCCGAGCCCTTCGTGATGGTCACGGGCTATCAGGACAGCGCCGTCAAGATCACGGTGCGCGTCTGGTGCAAGGCGGAGAACTACTGGGATCTCAACTTCGCGTTCCTCAAGGAGGTCCGCGCTGCCTTCGACGCCAACGGCATCCACATCCCCTACAATCAGCTCGACGTCCACGTCATCGGCAAGTGATGCAGACGTCCCGCCCCCGTGCGCCGCACGGGGGTCTTTTCACAGTCTGGCCTTTGTGCTATACTGGTTGAAGATTTATAGCGGAAGGGGAGAGCGTCCGTGGACGTGATGGAGCGCACCGCCTGCTTTACAGGCCACCGTCCGCGGGAGGTGATGGCCTTTGAACCGCTCGATGCGCGCTGCGAGCGCCTCACCGAGGCCTTTGACCGCGAGGTGCAGCGCCTGGTGCAGCAGCAGCGCGTGGACATGTTCCTGTGCGGCATGGCGGACGGCTTTGACCTGTTCGCCGCGCAGCGCCTGCTGTGGCTGCGCCGCATGGACCGCATTCCCCAGGGCGTCTGCCTCATCGCGGTGCTGCCCTATCCCGGCCACATCCGCAGCATGCCCCGCAAGCGCTGGACGGAGGCCTATCAGGAGGTGCTGCTCTGCGCGCAGGACGCGCTCGTCGTCAGCGCGGAATACGGCCCCGAGGCCTATAAAAAGCGCAACGCCTACATGGTGGAGCACGCGCGCTACGTGCTGGCCTTTTGGAACCACAGCCCGCGCTCCGGCACTGGACAGACCGTCCGCATGGCGGAAAAAAGCGGCCGCACCATTGTCAATCTCTACGATCTTTGCTGAGGTTTTGCACGTTCCCGTGTTTCACCGCGTCCAAACCGGGTTATGATAGAATTGAAACGCGCGGGCACATCGCGCGGGGCGCGGCGTCGTCAGAAAGAAGGGGGCTCAAGCGCCATGCTGGAAAGCGGAAAGATTAAGCAGATCGGGGAAAATACAATGCTTGTGGAGTTTGAACGCAGCGCCATGTGTGAAAAATGCGGCGCATGCGAGCGTGCGCAGAAGGCCATGCTGATGGAGGTCGAGCGCATCGGCAACGCCGCCATTGGCGACAGCGTCGAGGTGGAGCTGCCCGAGCGCACACTGCTGCAGGCGGCCTTCGTGGCCTATGGCATCCCACTGATCCTGCTGCTGGCCGGGCTGCTGGCGGGCTATCGCCTGCCCGGGCTGCTGGGATTGCCGGGAAATCCCGACCTGTACGCCGCGGGCCTCGGCCTGCTGCTTGCGGGCGGCGCCTTCCTCGTGCTGCGCCTGACGGAAAAAAAGCGTCGTTCCTCGGGCAAATACGCTCCCAAGGTCGTGCACATCGAGCGCCTGTGCCAAAAGGCGCAGCAGAACGATACAAATGAATGAAAGAGGGTACAAAACTATGGCAATGAAGCTGGATGCGTCGAATTTTGATCAGGTGCTGGCCGGGCAGCAGCCCGTGCTGGTGGATTTCTGGGCGACCTGGTGCGGCCCCTGCCGCATGGTGGCCCCCGTCATCGAGCAGCTCGCGCAGGAGTTTGAGGGACGCGCCGTGGTGGGCAAGGTGGATGTGGACGAGTGCGGCGAGCTGGCCATGCGCTACGGCGTGATGTCCATCCCCACCGTCATCGTGTTCAAGGACGGCAAGCCCGTCGCCCAGCAGATCGGCGCCGTGGGCAAGGCGACCTACGCCGCCATGCTCGAGCAGGCGCTGTAAAACCGCAGATAGAAAAACGCCCCGACTTTCCGCTTTTCAGGAAGGCCGGGGCGTTTTTTGTCAATAGATCTGCTGCGACGTCTCGTACACAGAGATGAAGTTCTTGGCCGCGCGGATGACCTCCGGCGTGAACTCCTCAGAGTATTCATCCTGCACACACGATACGTAATCCTGCAGCAGGTAGTTTGGCGTCACGTTCAGCTCGAGGCACAGCGCCGTGAACAGCTCCAGGCTGGGCGAGCGCACGCCCCGCTCCAGGTGCCCGATGTATCCCACCGAGGTCCCCAGCCGCTTGGCCAGGTCCGCCTGCGTGATCTTGAGCTCGCGTCGGCGGATGCGCACCCGTTCACCGAATTTCGTCTTGTCCATTTCCATGGCAAAGCCCCCTTTCATGCCGCCCCATCCATCCGGCGCAGCATCATTCCGCCTCCACGAAGAACCGGCCGATCATGTACGGATAGCCGTCCTTGGTTCCCTCCTGGTGCACGTCGGCATAGACCTTGTAGGTCTTGCCCGTCTCCAGGGGCTTGCCTTCCACCATCTGCAGGTAGATGTACTTGGGGTCGTCCTCGCTGCCCACGTTGTACAGGCAGGTGTAGGGCTCCTCCTGGTAGACCTCCACCACGCTGCCCTTGCACAGGAAGGGCTGGGACTTGCCCGCGGTGTTCACCAGGTTGTTGTAGTCCATGCGGTAGGCCTTGGCCACGTATTCGTTGTACGAGGGCGTGTAGGTCACCACGTGCGTCAGCGACGAGCTCTCCTCGCCCTTGGTCGCCGTGATAATGACCTCGTTATCGCCGAAGTTCTTCAGCTTCGCGGTGAACTTGAAGCTGCCGTCGTCGCTCTGCTGCACCTGCCCGTCGATGGGGGACTCCACCGTCACCTTCACGCCCGCCTCCACCTTGCCGGAGATCTCGACGTTGTCGGTCTGGGCGGAGGAGGGGGTGGCCGCATCCAGCTCAATGGGCACGGTCATCGCGGGCCGCGTCAGCACGATGTTCTCAGTGACGGACTTGCAGCCTTCCTTCATCACGGTCACGGGGATGGCGTTGTCGCCCGTGGGCTCGACGGATACGTTGTAGACGATGGAGCCCAGGCTGTTGTCCTCCTCGGCGATCATGTCGGAAACGTCGTCGCCGTCAATGGTCACCACGGAGCCCGTCTCCACGCGAACCTTGACCTGATAGGTGCTCAGCGTTGTCTCCGCCGTGCCGCCCGCGGGGCTCAGGATCTCCAGATACGCATCCGGCGGCGTCACGGTAAACGTCACGGGGTCCAGATTGGTCTCCTTGCCGCTGCCCGCCTCGTGCAGCACGGGGTTGAGCGTCACTTCCACATCATCGGTGACGTAGCGGTTGCCGATCAGCACGCTGTCCTCGATCTCCAGCGTGCCCACGCCACCCACGATGGGGATGTTGTAGCTGTTTGCCAGGTTTTCGTTGGAAATATAGATGATGTCGTCGTCGTTGCCCTCAAAGGTGATGATGTGTCCCGGGCGTCCGTTGACGGTGCCCGTGGTCACCACCGGCGCGTTGGGGTCGACCTGCGCATCCTGCTGCGTCTGCTGCTCCTCGCCGGCCGCAGCCCTGCGCTCGCCGATGATCTTCACGACCGCGCGGATGCCCAACACCGCGCCCGTGATGAGCAGCGCCAGCACCAGCAGCGCCGCCACGCCCACGAGGATCACGCGCGTCAGGTTCTGTACCTTGAGCCCCTTTGCCGGAGCCTGCGCCGCGCGCTCCTGGCGCACAGCGGGCTGCTGCGCGCGCACGGGCTGCGGTTCGCGCGCGGGCGCACGGCGGGTGGGCCGGGTCAGCGGCTCCTCGTCGGGCTGTTCCTGTGCCGCGTCGCGAAAGGTTTCCCGCCGCGGGGCCACCTCCTGGCGCGCAGCGGAGCGTCGGGTGCTCTGCGGAATTTCCTCTTCGTAATGGTCGGGATTGTTGTAGGTCGGGGCGCTGCGGCGCGCGGTCGTCTCCTGCGCATTGCGCTGGCGCAGCACCGAGCTGCTCTTGGCCGATTCGTACCGCGCGATGGCCTCCAGACCGCTGCGCGCCCCCGTGGGAGCATACTGCTGCGGCTCGACCTGCGGCCCGTTCTGCGGCGCAGCGGCTCTGGGCGCGCGCTCATAGCGCGTCGCAGGCTCTTCCTCCACGGACAGCTCGCGCGGACGCGGCGCGGCGGGGGAGGGCTGCTGAGCGCGGCGCGGGCGGGTGCTCGCGGCGTGCAGCTGATCCAGATCGTCCGACCCCAGGTTCAGCAGCGCCTCGCGCACCCAGGCAGGCTGCTCGGGCTTGGGCGCGGGCTGAGGTTCGGGCTGCGGCACTTCGGGCGTCTCCTGCGGTGCGGGCGCTTCCTCGGGCTTTTCCGACTTGGGCAGCTCGATGGCTGCGTCAAAGGGGTCGGCCTGCTCCACTTCCGCCACCAGGTTGCGCTTTGCGGTGGCAAAGGCGGTGAACTCATCGCCCTGCTCGTCCGCCTTCTGCGCCGCGATGCGCGCCGTGGGCTTGAATTCCTCCACGTTGTCCACGCGCGGCTCGGCCTTGGTCTCCTTGGGCTTGTACACCGTCGCCGGCTCGTCCTCCTGCTCGGGGGCGGGCGGCAGGCGCTTGCGGCTCATCAGCTTGCGCGGGCGCGGCTCGTCCATGAAATCCGGGATGTGGTCGGGCTGCATGCTCGCCGGCGGGTTGGTAAAGATCGCATGGATGATCTCGTGGCTGATACCGGGCTCCGTTGGCGCGACCTCGGGCTCCGCGGGCACGGCGGCAGGCTGCGCGGCAGACGCCTGCGCTTCGTCCGTCACCGGCGCGAACTTGCGCGTCTCCTGCCCGGAACCCTCCGCCTGCTCGGGCGCCTTGCGCACCGTCACAGGCTCGTCGTCCTCCGGCTCAGCCGCTTCTAATTCGGCCGCTTCGGGCTTCGGCTCGGCCTGGCCGCGCACCACAACGGGCGCATCCGGGGCCTCCTGTGCCTCCGGCAGCTCCTGCGCGGGCGCATTCGCCATGCCGTAGACGGCCTCGGTATCCTCTTCATCCTCGTCATCCCAGTCGCCGTTGTCGTACAGCGAGAAGATCTGCTGCGGCACCGCGGGTTCCTCCGCCGCGGGCGCTTCTTCCGCTGCGGGCGCCTCCTGCTGGACTTCCGGCACCGGCGCCTCCTGCGGGGGTTCCGCCATCGGTGTCTCCTGCGGGGCCTCCGCAGCAGGCTCACGCGTCTGCGGCTCGTCCTGCGCCGCATCCTCCTGCAGCTGCAAGGCCACAGCTTTTGCCAGGGACTCCTCGTCCTCCAGGTCCTTCGGGTTGATCTCCACGGGCTCGTCTGCATGCGCGCCCGTCAGGTCCGCGCCGCAGCGAAAACATTTGGTAAAGTGCGCTCTATTCCAAACTCCGCAAGAAGGGCATTTCATTCGTGTCCGCCTCCTATGGGTCAAATGTTTTTGCGTTCTTTCGCCGAAAATCGGCAAAAAGAGGTTCTATACGCCAATTTATTCAATTCGCCCTCATGACAAAAAACTCCTGCCTGGTTCCCGTCAAATTTCTGTATTCAAACCAGAAAGAATATGTTATAATGATTTGAAAGTACACGCAATCGGAGGTCAACAATACCATGATGGATAATTTCAAGGAAGAAATCGTCGTGCGCAAGCAGGGGCGCATCCTCAACGCGCTGGGCTACAGCCTGAGCTGGATGTTCATCGTGCTGTTCGGTCTGATCGGCATGATGGGCCTTGCCGGCATTATGAACCTGCAGTTCAACTGGCAGAACTTTGTCACGCTGATCGTGGGCGGCGGCATCGCCTTCCTGCTCTGGCGCTATAAGGACAATTTCCGCATTGAGTACGAGTATTCCTTCACCAACGGCGAGATGGACTTTGCCATGGTGCTGGGCAACAGCCGCAGAAAGCAGCTGCTCAGCGTGCGCATGCGCGAGGTCGAGGCGGGCGGCTGGGTGGACGGCCCCACCTTCTCCCGCTACGAGTCCATGAAGGAGGTCAAGCACCTGGATTACTTCCTCAACTCCAAGCAGCGCCTCTATTACCTGTTCTTCATCCGCGACGGCAAAAAGCAGCTGCTGCTGATGGAGCCCTCGCAGGAGATGGTGGACATGATGGCCAAGTATTCCAAGGTGCTCGAGGCGTGATGGAGGAGCGCAGCTTTTCCGTGCGCATCACAGAGGAAAATGCGGGACGGCGCGTGGACGAGGTGCTGCGCGCCGTCCTTGGCATGTCCGCCCGGCAGATCCGCCTCATCAAGGCGCAGAAGGGCTTCTTCCTCGACGGCCGCCCCGTCTATGCCAATGCGCCCGTCGCCCCGGGTCAGACGCTCACCGCCGTCTGCCGCGACGCCTACGACCAGGGCATCGAGCCGGAGGAGGGGGCGCTGACCATACTCTTTGAGGACGAGCAGCTGCTCATCGTCGATAAGCCCGCGCCCATGGCCACGCTGCCCGAGCCCGGCCGCATGCACGGCACCCTCGCCAACCTCGTGGCCGCGCACCTTGCGCAGGAGCGCTTCATCTTCCGCCCCGTCAACCGCCTCGACCGCGGCACCAGCGGCATACTCGTCGCCGCAAAGCATCCCCTCGCGCAAAAGCGCCTGATGGACGTGCTGCACACCGACACGTTCATCCGCACCTACGAGGCGATCGTCGACGGCCTGATCCAACCCGATGCGCTGTGCATCGACGCGCCAATCGGCCGCCTTCCCGGCGACAGCGTGCGCCGCTGCGTCGCACCGGACGGCAAGTCCGCTCGCACCGACCTGACCGTGTTGGCCCGCTATCCATTAACGAACCGCACCCGCGTTTTGTTGCGCCTGCACACGGGCCGCACGCACCAGCTGCGCGTCCACCTCGCCCACATCGGCCACCCTGTCACGGGCGACGCGCTCTACGGCGCGCCCTGCACGCAGCTGCCCGACCGGTTCGCGCTGCATTCCGCGCACCTGCATCTCGTCCATCCCTTCACTGGACGGCTGCTCGAGCTGGATTCCCCGCTGCCGCCGCAGCTTCTCGGCTTGACCGGCGCCAAAGCGGCGGTTTCCCCTTTACAAAGGCGAGATTTTGGGCTATAATAATATGTCGGGTTGTGTGCCCGCAAAGTATTGATGAAAAACGGAGGCGAGTCCATGCGTCAACTGGACAAGTTGTGGAATTATCAGCAGGCCGACAAGAAGGTGGCGGATTACGAAACCGAGATCCGTCAGTTCCCGCTGCGCCAGCAGCTGCTCAAGCTGCGCAACATCGTGGCGGATCAGCAGACGGTCGTGCGCGGCATGGAAAACGACGCCAACAAGGCGCTCGAGCGCCTGGAGGAGCTGGGCGCGCAGCGCGACAAGGCGGCGCAGACCTTTGCCGAGATCCAGAGCAGCCTGCAGGAGGATTCCTTTGAGAGCGCCGCCCAGGTGCGCAAGGCCATCTCGCAGATGACCGAGGCCGAGGCCAAGCTCAAGGCCGCCGAAAAAGAGCTGAGCAAGATGATCTCCCATTCGCAGATGATCGAGAACCGCTACAAGGAAGTGCGCCTCAAGGCCGCCAAGGCCCGCGACGAGTACACCCGCCTCAAGGTCACCTACGATAAGGAGTTTGAGAAGCAGACCGCTCACCTCGAGGAGCTCAAGAAGGAGCGCGCCGCCGTGGGCGCAGAGGTGGATCCTGCCTACATGGAGCGGTATAAGAACGTTCGCGAGCAGCGCTTCCCCGTGATGGCCAAGCTCAACAACGATCAGTGCTCGGGCTGCAACATGTCGCTTCCCTCCGCCATCGCCAAGCAGATCGCGGGCAGCGACGAGATCGTCGAGTGCGAAAACTGCGGCCGCATCCTCTACATGCCGCAGTAATCAACCAGTCATCATTTTTTGAGTATGCCGGATGGTCGCGCACGAGAGAAACGTGTGAGGAAAGTCCGAGCATCGCAGGGCAAGGGTACCGGATAACGTCCGGCGAAGGCGACTTCAGGGATAGTGCAACAGAGAGATACCGCGAAGGGCGCATTGCGCCCCGCAAGGGTGGAAAGGCGAGGTAAGAGCTCACCAGCGGCATGGCGACTTGCCGGCTATGTAAACCCTACCCGATGCAAGATTGAATGTGGAACACATGCGGCGGCCCGTCGCGTTCCCGGGTAATCGCTGGAGCTGTCCGGCAACGGGCAGACTAGATAGATGGCCATCCAAGACAGAACTCGGCTTACAGACATACTCAAAATTCATTTTCCATGACCGCTCAAAACCCGGTCATGGGAAAAGCCCCCCCCAGAAACAGAGGGGGGGGGTGGGGGTGGGGGGCGGGTGACGTAAAAAAAAAA
>JAXEXP010000017.1:0-40110 GCA_034113365.1 Candidatus Spyradocola sp. | reverse complement strand
AGCTTTCTTTTGCAGCTTTTCTTTCTCAGAAAGAAAAGCGCGTTTCCCCCCCCCGTTACCTCACGCCCTTGCCCGCCAGAAACTCGCGGCTGGCCTTGAGGCAGGCGAAGGGGTCGCGGCCCTGGCAGTCGTCCTGCTCGATGAGGAACCACTTGACGCCGATGTCGCGGCAGGCGGCGATGATGCCGTCCCAGTCGAGGTTGCCCTCGCCGATGTAGGCCATGCGCTGCTCGCAGGCGTCGGTCAAAGCCATGTCCTTGAAGTGCACCACGTCCATGCGGCCGCGCACCTTGTCGATCCAGCGGCGCACGTCGCCCGCGCCGCGCTGCACCCAGAAGGTGTCGATCTCAAACTGGAAGTTGGGCGAGGTGTTCTCGAACAGGATGTCCATGCCCAGCTTGCCGTCGAATTTGCGGAATTCAAAGTTGTGATTGTGGTAGACGAATTTCAGCCCTGCCCTGGCCAGCGCGTCCGCCACATCGGAGGCCTCCTTGGCAAAGCGCTCGAAGCCCGCCGCGTCGGCGCGGTATTCGTCGGGCATGGAGCCCACGCCCACGTACTCGCAGCCCCACGCCTTGTGCTTGGCGATCACCGCGTCCAGATCCTTCAGGCACTCGCCAAAGCCCACGTGCGTCGCCGCGCAGACCAGACCATTTTCCTTCAGACCGTCCGCCACCGCCTCCACCGGAATGTCCGCCCCGATGGCCGATACCTGCACCGCGTCGTACCCGATGCCCTTCAGCTTTGCGAACGTCTCCAGCAGATCCTTTGTATTCTTTGTGTATTCGCGCACCGTGAACATCTGCGCACCCAGCTGTGTCATTTGAATCCCCTCCTGCATTGTAAGCATTTACATCACACTCATTATAGCGCACTTCCTGCAAAAAGGAAAGGAGAATTTCTCATGCAGCCCACCGACAAGCTCACCGTCTACCTCGCCGCGCTGGCCGTGCTTCTGGTGATGAACCTCATCGCGTTCTTCTCCATGCTCATCGACAAGCGCTGCGCCCAGGCCCACGCCCGCCGCATCCCCGAAAAGCTGCTCTTCCTCTGGGCGCTCCTGCTCGGCGCCCCCGGCGGCACGCTGGCCATGTACGCCTTCCGCCACAAGACCCAGCATTGGTACTTCAAGCTCTTCTTCCCCCTGCTCGCCCTGCTGCAGATCGCACTCCTCCTCTGGCTCAACGCCCGCCTGCTGCTCGCCTGACGGCGTCGCAAAAGAGGATGCTCCTCTTTTGCGAATGGAAGAAAAATTCGCGCACGGCCTTGCCGTACACGAATTTTTCTTTATCGGAAGCGATTTTCCATCAGCTTACGTTCTGAGAACGGGTAAAGGAAAGCGGTCATCGATCTTCGGGGACCCTGTCTTACAGAAAATCGCACCGAAGTCGGGGTACACGCCCCCGCCTTCGGATCGAAGATGAAGGGGCGCGCCCCTTCAAGCTTCCCCCGAGGGAGTCTGGCCAGCTTTTTTCCAGGCTCGCTTCTTATGCGAAGAACCGATACACCACCGTGCCCATCAGCAGCGCGAGCACCACGAAAAACATGGGGCGGATCACCTTCACGCCCTTTTTCACCGCCAGGCGCGACCCCAGGTAGTTCCCCGCCATGGAGCACAGCGCCGCGGGCAGCGCGAGCGCGGGCAATGCGCTGGAGCTCGCCGCAAAGGACACCATCGCGGCCAGGTTGCTCGCCAGATTGACCAGCTTGGCGCTGCCGCCCGCGGTCACCAGGTCCATGCCGCAAAAGAATGTGAACGCCAGCATCAGGAAGGTGCCCGTGCCCGGCCCGAAAAACCCGTCGTAGGTGCCGATGATCAGGCCGATCAGGAAGCACAGCCAGATCTTTGCCTCGCGCCGGGCGTCGGGCCGCTCCAGCTTGTCGCCGCGCAGCAGCACCGTCAGCGCCACGGCGGGGATGGCGGCCAGCATGAAGGCCTGCACCGCCCGCTCGGGGATGAGCAGCTGCAGCTGCGCCCCCAGCCACGCGCCGGGCAGCGCCCCCGCCACCGCAGGCAGCGCCGCCCGCCAGCGGATGCGCCCCTCCTTGGCGTATTTGCCCGTGGCCAGCGCCGTGCCGAACACCGCGCTCATCTTGTTGGTGCCCGAGGCCAGGTGCGCGGGCAGTCCCGCAAGCAGGTACGCGGGCAGCGAGATCAGCCCGCCTCCGCCCGCGATGGAGTCGATAAAGCCCGCCAGAAACACCAGCGGGCACACGATCAGATAGGTTGTCAGCTTAAGCTCCATGCTTTGGCCGCTCCTTTGCGATGCGCATCATCAGGATGCGCGTATGGGGCTGCTCGTCGCCTGCGCGCATCACGTTGGGCTTGCGCAGCACCTCGGCAAAGCCGCTGTCCAGGAAGCAGGCGATGGCGCGCGGGTTCTCCTCGAGCACCGTCAGGCGCAGCGTGGTAAAGCCGTACTGCTCCTGCGCGATGCGGCACAGCTGCTCCATCGCGCGGCGTCCCAGATGCCCGCCGCGCCACTTGGGGTCCAGCACCAGAAAATCCACGTCCGCGCGCCTGGTCTCCCAGTCCAGGTGCGTCAGCGACACGATGCCGATCACCCGGCCGAATTCCACCGCGCGGATGGCAAAGTCCATCTGCGGCGCGCCGATGTAATGCTTGCCAAACGCGAAATCCTTGGAAAACTCCGTCATGCTCAGCAGCTTTTCCCTGCCGTGCAGCCACAGCAGGCGGTACTTTTCGCCCTCCGGGTCGTCGTTGCACCAGGGGATGGCGTTGGCAAGGTCCTCTCGCTTCATGGGCTCCAGCGACAGCGTCACCATCGAGGAGGCGTCCTTTTCCATGGTCACCAGCGTCACCCGGTCGGAGACATGCTCGTACTGCGGCAGCGCGCGGTAGCCCATGCGGCGCAGCAGCCCCTCCGCGGCGGCCTCGCCCGAGATCACCCGCGCACGGTAGCGCGCCGCGGGATAGCGCAGCTCGGCGTGCAGCAGCGCCACCTGCGCCACGCCCATCTGCTGGCACTCGGGCTTGACGTAGATCTCGCGCAGCTCCACGCACTCGCCGGTGTTCTCCATCACCAGGCCGCCCACGAGGCTGCCGCCCAGCAGGATGCAGTAGGTGTCCCCGCGTTTGAGACCTTCCGCAAACTCCGCCTCGTCCTGCACGCAGGGGCAGTCGGGGGCGGCGTACGCGCCGTACTGCGGCAGGTACGCCTCGTACCGCGCAAGGTACAGCGCCTGCGCGTCCTGCGCCGACGCATGCCGCAGCAGGATCACGCGCTTTACATCGGTCTGCACGCCCACCGCCTCCTCTCTGCGCGCATTGATGGGTCCATTTTCATTCAATCGTTCGTCAGGCCGGCGTCCTTTGCCGCGCCGAGCACGCGCTGGGCCACCTTCTCGTCCGCGTCCGCCGTGCGCACCAGCGCGCCGCACAGCGCATAGGTCTGCGCGGTGTGTCCCTGCACGGTCAGCGCATACGCCTCCATGGAGGCGTCCGGGAGCCTGACGCCCAGCAACCCCTCTGGCATGGACAGCAGCTGCGCGTCCTTTTTCGCCTTGAGCAGCGCCGCCACGCGCTCATCCTGCGGGGCAAACAGCCCCATCACCACGTCGGTCTGGCCGCGGTGCAGCGCACGCAGCGCGTCCTGCCCGTCCATGTAGCGCACGGCGCCGTGCAGCGCGCAGGTCAGCGCCTGCTGCGCCAGCGCATCGCCGTAGCCGCCCTGCTCGCCCGCCACCGTCACGCGCGTGTTGACGTCCCACTCGGAAAACCCGCCGGCGCGGCTGAGGATGCAAAACGCCGCGAGCGTCACGTCCTCCATTTGGACCGCGCCCGTCTGCGCGCCTGAAAGGCCCTGCGCCGTCACCAGCGCAAAGGAGCAGGAGCCGGCGTCCAGCTGCTGCAGCGCGGCCAGGTCGCTGACCGCCAGCGCGCAGGAGAGCGACGGATCCTGCGCCGCGAGCGCCTGCCCGGCGGGCGCGCCCTCCGCAACGCAAAGGATCGCCGCCCTGTCTCTCCCGCAGCTGCACAGGGTCATCCACAGGCACAGCAGGAGCAGCAGAGCGACGATCTTTTTCATACAGGACCTCCGTTTTATTTCATGAAGGCATTGTAGATGGCGTTGACGGCGCGCTCAAAGTCCGCGCTCTCCACGCCCGTGATGATGTTGATCTCGGAGGAGCCCTGGTCGATCATGCGGATGTTGATGCCGCTGTCGGCCAGCGCGCCGAAGATGCGGGCGGCGGTGCCGGGGTAGCGCACCATGCCGCGGCCCACCGTCGCCACCAGCGACAGGCCGCTGATGACCTCGATGTGGTCAGGCTTGCAGACGCGGCGGATCTTCTCCACCACCTCGTCGATGCGGCCGGCGATGTTGCTGTCGGAGACGAGCACGGTCATGGTGTCGATGCCCGAGGGCATGTGCTCAAAGGAGACGTTGCACTCCTCCAGCGCCTCGAGCACGCGGCGGCCGAAGCCCAGCTCGCTGTTCATCATATTCTTTTCGATGGCGATGGCGGTAAATCCTTTTTTGCCCGCGATGCCAGTGATCGCGCCGCGCACATGGCTCTCGTCGGCGCGCACGATCATGGTGCCCGCGTTGTCGGGCTCGTTGGTGTTGCGGATGTTGATGGGGATGCCCGCCATGCGCACGGGGAAGATGGCGTCCTCATGCAGCACGCCCGCGCCCATGTAGGAAAGCTCGCGCAGCTCACGGTAGGTGATGACGTGGATGCGCTTGGGGCGCTTGACGATGCGGGGGTCGGCCATCAGGAAGCCGGAGACGTCGGTCCAGTTCTCGTAGAGCTCGGCGCCCGCGGCGCGCGCAACGATGGCGCCCGTGACGTCGGAGCCGCCACGCGAGAAGGTCTTGATGGAGCCGTCGGGGTTGCTGCCGTAGAAGCCGGGGATGACGGCATAGCGCGTGCCCGCCAGGCGTGCGGAGAGCACCTCGTTGGTCTTTTCGGAATCGAACCGGCCGCTGGCGTCAAAGAAGATGACCTCGGCCGCGTCGATGAACTGCCAGTCCAGATAGGCCGCCAGTATGATGCCGTTGAGGTATTCGCCGCGCGAGGCCGCGTAATCCACGGACGCTCCGCTCAGTATGGAATAGTGCACCTGCTCCAGATGCGGCCTGAAGTCCAGATCCAGCTCCAGCTCCTCGATGATCTCCAGGTAGCGCTCGCTGAGCATCTGAAAAACCTGCTCAAACTCGCTCAGCTTCTGCTCCTGCGCCAGCTTGTGGCAGCTGTACAGCATGTCGGTGACCTTGACGTCGTCCGAATCCCTGCGGCCGGGCGCGGAGGGCACCACATACATGCGGTTTTCATCCGCCAGCAGAATGTTCTTTACCTTCCGAAACTGCGTCGCGTCCGCCAGAGAGGTCCCGCCGAATTTCGCAACCACAATACCCATCGATCCATATACCCCTTTCCATGATCCGGGCGAGAAATCGCCAATTATCCATATTATATAGAAAAGACAGGCGCTTTTCAAGGCAATCCGCGAAAAATATGCGGCAGTTCTTGTAAAATATGAGCGCCAAAGCGGAGAGTTCGTGCGGCGGCGTCACAGGGGCACCCCGCAGCCGTCCGGCCGAAGGCCGGCCCGCGTTTTTCTTTGGAAAAACGCGGGGTTTGCGCGGAGCGCAAACACGGCTGCGGGCGGCCGCGCACCACGGACGCCCCAGGACGCCCCGTGCCTGTTCCCCCAGGATAGAATGAACCGGACAGCGCGCGGCCATCCGGTTCAGGGAAAAAACAAAATCAGCCGATCATTTCGTCGAGCGCGGCGCGCAGGGCGGCCAGGTTGTCCTGCGCCTGCTGCAGCGTCTTGCCGGACACGGAGCAGTAGAACTTGATGTTGGGCTCGGTGCCGGAGGGGCGCACGGCCAGCGTGCCCATCTCAAAGAACAGCTTGAGCACGTCGGCCTTGGGGACGTCCAGCGCGGCGACGGCGCCGGTCTTTTCCGTGCGGGTGCCCGCGGCATAGTCCTCCACCGCGAGGATGGGCAGCTCGCCCAGCTTGTCCAGCGCGGGGTCGCGGAAGCGCGACATGATGGCCGCGATCTTGTCCATGAAGTCCAGGCCGGCCACGGACTTGGAGATGGTGCTCTCGACGTAGTAGCCGTACTGCTCGTACAGCTCCATCAGCCGCTGATAGAGGTTCTTGCCCATCTCGTTGTAGTAGACCGCCATCTCGGCCACCAGCGCGACGGCCAGCACGGCGTCCTTGTCGCGGGCCAGGTCGCCCGTCAGATACCCGTAGCTCTCCTCGTAGCCGAAGAAGAAGTGCCTGCCCTGTGCGGGGAAGCCCTCGGCCTTGTCGCCGATGAACTTAAAGCCCGTGAGCACCTGCTGCACGTCCACGCCGCCCGCCTGTGCGATGCGCTGGCCCAGCATGCCCGAGACGATGGTGGTCACCATGGTCTCGCCCGGCTGCAGCGTGCCCTGCTCCCTGCGCGTGGTCAGCAGGTAGTCGATGAGCAGCGCGCCGATCTGGTTGCCGTTGAGCGCCACGAACTTGCCGTCATGCAGCACCTGCACGCCCACGCGGTCGCAGTCGGGGTCGGTGGCCATCAGCATCTTCGCGCCCGTCTTTTCCGCGACCTTGAGCGCCTCGGCGTACACGCGCGGGTCCTCGGGGTTGGGCATGTACAGGCCGCCAAAGTTGCTGTCGGGGTTCATCTGGATGCAGGTCAGGTTTTCAAAGCCCTGCTTTTTAAGCATCGTGGAGACCGGAATCGCGCCGGTGCCGTGCAGGCCGCTGTAGACCACGGGCAGCTTCTTCGCCTTTTCCGCGGTGAGCGCGGTGCGGGGCAGCAGCGCGTACAGTTCGTCCAGAAAGCTCTCCATCACGCCGTCGGGGCGGGCGAGCAGGCCCTGCTTTTCGCCCTCGTCAAGGGGCAGCGAGGGGTTTTCGAAGAACTCCACGGTGTCGATCTGCTCCATGATGACCTTGGCCTGCTCGGGGATGACCTGCACGCCGCGCTGGTCGTAGACCTTGTAGCCGTTGTACTGCTTGGGGTTGTGCGAGGCGGTGATCACGATGCCCCAGCCCAGTCCCAGCTTGCGCACGGTGTAGGACAGCACGGGCGTGGGTACGGGCTGCGGCCACAGCACCACCTTGATGCCGTTGCCCATCAGCACCTCGGCCGCGGCGCGCGCGAACACGTCGGAGTTCTTGCGCGTGTCATAGGCGATGCCCACGGTCTTGGGCGCGTCGCCCGCCAGGATGGCCTGCGCCAGGCCCTGCGTGGCGCGCGCGACGGTGTATACGTTCATTCTTGCGGGGCCGACGCCCAGCACCGAGCGCAGGCCGCCCGTGCCGAACGACATCTTGCCCGCAAAGGCCTCCATGCCCTCCTGCTCGCTCTGCTCCTCCATCTCCAGCAGCAGCTGGGGATCGTTCTTGCGCAGGTACTCCTGCCACTTCTTGCGCTCCATCTGCCAAGTCATGGTTCCCTCATCCCTTCCGGTAAAACCAGTATAGTCTCTTGTCATACTCCGCGTCGCTGTAATAGCCCGCGAACGCGCCGCCCGCCTTCTCGATGATGTGGCGCGAGGCGTCGTTGTCCACGTCGCAGGTGAGCAGGATGCGGTCCTTGCCGCGCGAAAAGCCCAGCTCGAGCAGCCTGTCCAGCAGCTGCTGCGCGTAGCCGCGGCCCCGCAGGCTGGGCGGCACGCTGTAACCGATGTGCCCTGCCCAGGTCAGCGCGTCGCGCGTGTCGAACATGCGCAGCTGGCCGAACCCGCAGATGCGGCCCGCATCGTCCAGCAGCAGATAGATCTCGTTGGGGTTGCCGCCGTAGTCGAGGTATTCCGGCTTGGACTGCTTGTCCACCAGCGCCAGCCAGGCCATGTAGCCCACGCGCCCGCGGCAGCCGCAGTACGGCTCCTCCCCCGCCGCTTCAAAATCGCGGTCGGCCTCCATCATCGCCTTGAAATGCCCGATCTTGGGCTTTACAAGCTGCATATCCACCATACGCTTTCCTTTCACGCGGATTCCGGTATAAATTATACCACATTTCCCTGCATATTGAAACAGAAAAGGCGTGCAGAAGCACATTTCTGCACGCCCGAAGGATCCGGATCAGAAGATGATGAAGAACTTGAGCACGAACAGCACGGCCAGCACCACGGTCAGCCAGGACACCTCGCGGACCTTGCCGGTGCACAGCTTGAGCACCGAGTAGGCGATCAGGCCGATGCCAATGCCGTTGCCCACCGAGCCGGTGACCATCATGAACACCAGCATCAGCACCACGGGCAGCACCTGGGCGACGTCGCTGTAGTCCACTTCCTTGAGGCTGGACATCATCAGCATGCCCACGAAGATGAGGGCGGAGGAGGTGGCGGGGGCGGGGATGAGCGCGGCGACGGGCGCGATGAACATGCACAGCAGGAAAAGCACGCCGGTGACCAGCGAGGTCAGGCCCGTGCGGCCGCCCGCCTCGACGCCCGCGGCGGACTCGATGAAGGTGGTGACGGTGGAGGTGCCGGTGCACGCGCCCACCATGGTGGCCACGGAGTCGGACAGCATGGCCTGCTTCATGTTGGGCATGTTGCCGTCCTTGTCCAGCATGTTGGCGCGCTTGGCGGTGCCGAAGAGCGTGCCGATGGTGTCGAACATGTCCACCATGCAGAAGGAGATGATGGTCATGACGGCGGAGAACACGCCGATGGAGAACAGGTCGCCGAAGTCAAACCTGAACAGCGTGGTGCTGATCATGTCGCCAAAGGGCGGCAGCCAGTTGGCGGTGGCCAGCGACGCGAAGGGGTTGCTGCCCATGATGAAGCAGCCGATCCAGTAGCACACCGCGGAGATCAGCATGCCGAAGAGCACCGAGCCGTTGACCTTTTTGTGGTGCAGCACGGCGATGGCGAACACGCCGATGAAGGTGGCGATGACGTAGAGCACCATGGTGCCGTAGGCGTCGCCCATGGCGGCGGCGGTGGCGGAGGGGCCGTCGGTGAAGAAGGAGCCGAGCATGTAGTACATGTTATAGCTGGCGTCCTGCACGCCGGCGTTGGAGCCCAGGCCGATGTTGACGAGCATCAGGCCGATGCCGGCGGGGATGCCCAGGCGGACGGCCTTGGGGATGGCGTCCACGATCTTCTCGCGGACGTTGAGGAGCGTCAGGATCGTAAAGAGCACGCCGGAGATGAGGATGATGGCAAGGCCCGCGCCGTAGGCGTCCTGGAAGGTGTAGTCCACGCCCGCGGCGGCGGACATGGCGACCGCGATGCCCGAGACCACGGTGGCAAAGTAGGAGTTGAGGCCCATGCCGGGGGCCAGCGCGAAGGGCTTGTTGGCAAGGAACGCCATCAGCAGCGTGCCGATGCCGGCCGACAGCACGGTGGCCAGGAAGATGCCGTTCCACAGCGGCCCCGCAACGGGCGCATTGGCGCCAAAACCCACGATCAGGTTGGGGTTGAGCGCGATGATGTAGGCCATGGTCATGAACGTGGTCAGGCCTGCGAGCACCTCGGTGCGCACCGTGGTGCCGTTTTGCTTGAGCTTGAAGAGTTTCTCCACAAAAACGCCTCCCGATGGATGATATTAGGGCAAGAATACCCTCATATTGTACCATCTTTCGCAAAAAAAATCAATTCGCGCGCAAATACTCAGGCTTCCCGTTGGGGGTTCACCCGGAGGGGCGAAGCCCTGGAGGTCGAGCGTTTTGGAAGAAACAGTCCT
The DNA here is from genome assembly GCA_034113365.1 of Candidatus Spyradocola sp. GTDB lineage: Bacteria > Bacillota > Clostridia > Christensenellales > UBA1750 > Spyradocola. The sequence goes on along the minus strand of JAXEXP010000017.1, from coordinate 30,443 downwards.
ATGGACTGTTTCTGGAAAATAAGCCGACCGGAACACCGAGCTTTCCCGAAGGGGAAGCACGGTGCGTACATGGAGGGGCGAAGCCCTGGAGCATGAGCGTTTCGGAATGAACAGTCCGGTGGACTGTTCATGGAGAATAAGCCATGCGGAACACCGGGACAGCTGGAACAGCTGTTTCGGTGCGCAATAAGCTGACGCCCGCAGGCGACTGATGAGGTGTCCGTCAACCGCTGCATCAACCTCGGACGCACAGAATCACGTCTCATCCATGCCACCTTTGCCACCACAAACTCAACGCACAAAAGAAACCGGCCTGTACGCAGAATACAGGCCGGCTTCCCGATTCACAGATTTTACTTGACCAGCGCCTTGGCCTTGTCCGCGACGTTGCGCGCGGTGAAGCCGAACTTGCTGAACAGCTCGCCGGCGGGCGCGGACGCGCCGAAGTGGTCCAGCGTCAGCACGTCGCCGTCCAGGCCGACGTACTTGTGCCAGCCAAAGCTGGTCGCCGCCTCCACGGCCAGGCGCGCGCGCACGGCCTTGGGCAGCACGGACTCCTTGTATTCCTCGCTCTGCGCGTCAAACATCGCAAAGCAGGGCATGGAGACCACGCGGGCGTCGACGCCCTCCTCGGCCAGCAGCTGCTGCGCCTCCATCACCTGCTCCACCTCGGAGCCGGAGGCCATCAGAATCACGTCGGGCACGGCCTTCTTGCTGTCGGACAGCACGTAGCCGCCCTTCATCGCGGCCTTGCCGGAGCCCGCGTACTGCGGCAGGTTCTGGCGGGACAGTGCAAAGCAGCTGGGGCCGTGCAGCTTGAGCGCCTGCGCGTAGGCCGCCGCCGTCTCCTTGCCGTCCGCGGGACGCCACAGGTAGACGTTGGGCATGGAGCGCAGCGCCGCCAGGTGCTCGATGGGCTGGTGGGTGGGGCCATCCTCGCCCACGCCGATGGAATCGTGCGTCAGCACGTACAGCACGGGCAGCTTCATCAGCGCGGACAGGCGGATGCCGTGCTTCATGTAGTCGGAGAATACCAGGAAGGTCGCCGCGTAGGTCTGCAGGCCGCCGTGCACCTGCATGCCGTTGACGATGCCCGCCATCGCCTGCTCGCGGATGCCAAAGTGCAGGTTGCTGCCCTCGGGCGTCTCGGCGGAGAAGTCGCCGCGGCCCTTGATGTAGGTCTTGTTGGAGGGCGCAAGGTCGGCGGAGCCGCCGATCAGGTTGGGGATGCGCTCGGCCAGTCTGCCCAGCACGATGCCGCTGGTGTTGCGGGTGGCGTCCTTCTTGTCGGCAAACTCCCAGTAGGCCTCGTCATTCTCCAGATCCGGCGCATAGCCCGCGTACCACTGCTCCATCTCTTTGTACAGCTCGGGGTACTGCGCGGCGTAGGCCTTGACCATCTCGTCCCACTCCGCCTCGGCCTGCGCGCCCGCGGCGGCGACCTTTGCGCACGCCTCATAGGCCTCCGGCTCGACGAAGAACTGCTTGTCGGGATCCAGGCCCAGATTCTTCTTCAGCTCGCGCACGTTCTCCTCGCCCAGAGGCTCGCCGTGCGCGGAGTTCTTGCCCTCCTTGGCGGGGCAGTGCGCGCCGATCTTGGTGGTGACCACGATCAGCGAGGGGCGCGGATCGGCCTTGGCATTGTCGATGGCCGCGGCGATGGCGTCGATGTCCTCGCCGTCGTCCACCTTCTGCACGTGCCAGCCGTAGGCCTCGTAGCGCTTGGCGGTGTCCTCGCGCAGCGCAAGGCCCACGTTGCCCTCGATGGTGATGTCGTTGCTGTCATAGAACAGGATCAGCTTGCCCAGAGAAAGCGTCGCGGCCAGCGCGGACGCCTCGCCCGAGATGCCCTCCATCACGCAGCCGTCGCCCATCAGCGCGTAGGTGTAGTGATCCACCACGGGGAAGCCGGGGCGGTTGAACTTTGCCGCCAGATGCTTTTCCGCCATCGCCATGCCCACCGCGTTGGACACGCCCTGGCCCAGCGGGCCGGTGGTGGTCTCCACGCCCACGGTGTGGCCGTACTCGGGGTGGCCGGGGGTCCTGGAGTCCAGCTGACGGAAGTTCTTGAGGTCATCCATCGTCAGCCCGTAGCCGAACAGGTGCAGCAGCGAGTACAGCAGCATGGACGCGTGGCCCGCGGACAGCACAAAGCGGTCGCGGTTGCGCCAGGCGGGGTCGGCGGGGTTGTGCTTGAGTTTCTTGGCCCACAGCGCGTAGGCCATGGGAGCCGCGCCCAGCGGCGTGCCCGGATGGCCGGAATTGGCCTTCTGGATGGCGTCCGCAGACAGCGTGCGGATGGCATTGATCACCTTGACGTCATTTGCCTGCATGGTATCTTCCTCCATGTTCAAATTTACTTTGGTTGCAATCTATAATCATCCCCTGCCGTCCGCGTCTCCGAAGAAAATCCGCACGGCATGGGTTGTTTGCCGTTGAAACCTTACTGCGCGGCAGCCGCAAGCGGCGACAGATCCACGCCCGCAGCGCCCGTGAGCACAGAAAGCAGCTGCGACGCCATGACCTTGACGCCGCCGGGCACGTCGGACTCGATGTTGACGGGCACCACCGGGTCGTGCAGGCTGAGCCGCACGAGGATGAAGCCCTCGCCGCCGGAAAGCTGCACCGTCGCCTTGACGCCCTCGTAGTCCACGTTGGCCGACCAGTCCGCGCGCTGCCCGATGGCGGCTTTCACGCGCTCGATGATGCGCTCGCCGTCGGGGCGGAAGTCCTCGTTCGTCAGCTTCAGGCGGATCTCCTTCTCCTCGGCGGGCTCCTCCAGGCCCGAAATCAGGCTGGTCAGATCGCCGCGCCTGGCCAGCTCCACCATCAGCCGCGCCGCCATGTACGCGCCGTCGTCCAGAAAATAGTTCTCGGCAAACGCGCAGTGGCCGCTGGTCTCGATGCCCATCGGGCAGGGGATGCCCTGCTCGTTGAGCTCGATGGCCTTGTCGATCACGTTCTTATAGCCGCGGCGGTAGCGCAGGTGCTTGCCGCCCAGCCCCTCGATGAAGCGCGTCAGCCCCGCGCTGGTCACCGAGTCCGTCACGATGGTTCCGCCCGGGCACTTCTCCAGATAGATGGCCGACAGCAGCGCGATGAGCCGGTTGCGGTTGATGGGCGTGCCGTTTTCGTCCACGACGGCGGCGCGGTCGCAGTCCGCGTCAAAGATCACGCCCGCGTCGGCGTGGCTGTCCAGCACCGCGCGGCAGATGGCCTGCATCGCGCCCGCGTCCTCGGGGTTGGGGATGTGGTTGGGGAACAGGCCGTTGGGGTCGAGGTACTGGCTGCCCTGGATGTCCGCGCCCAGCGCTGCCAGCACGCGCTCGGCGAAGAACCCGCCCGAGCCGTTGCCCGCGTCCACCACGATGCGCTTGCCCGTCAGCGGCCGCTCGCTGCCCGTCTCCCGGCGGATGAAGTCCGCAAGGCCCTTGGCATAGGTTTCCAGATAGTCCACGCGCTCCACCTCGGGCTGCGCGGGCGCGACGTCGTCCATCTTCAGCGCGATGTCCTTCACCTGCGCCGACTCCAGCCCGCCCTTTGCGGTGATGAACTTCATGCCGTTGCGCTCAAAGGGCAGGTGCGAGGCCGTGACCATGATGGCGCCGTCGCACTTTAAGTCCACCGTGGTCATGAACATCGCGGGCGTGGTGCACAGCCCGCAGTCCAGCACCTTGACCTTCGCGGCGCCCAGGCCCTCCAGCGCGCCGCCCGCCAGCTCCCCGTGCGACAGCCGCGGGTCGTGCCCGACGGCCACGGTCAGCGCGTCCTTGCCCGTCTGCTCGCGCAGAAACGCCGCAAACTGAAACGCCGCGCTGCGCGCCGTCTCCCGGTCAAAGTTGATGCCGTCGCCGATGTCCACGGCCACGCCGCGCAGGTCGCTGCCGCTGACCAGCTTCAAATGCTTCTGCATACTTTCACTCCAATATTTCAAAAATGGTCGTAGGAGACGATCTCCTCCAGGCTCTTCTTGCCGCGCTCGGCCTTTTCCGCGGGCACGCCGATGCAGAACACGCTCATCACGCGCCAGCCCTCGGGCACGCCCAGCACCCTGCCCACGCGCCCGGAGGTGTTGTAGGGCACAAAATGCGGGTCGTTCGGGTCGTCCTTCAGCGGCGCATAGCCGTTTGCGCCGATCCAGCAGCCGCCGTAGCCCAGCGCGTGCGCCGCGTTGAGCATGTTGCAGGTGGCCGCGGCGCTGTCCTCATTGGGGCAGGCGGCGGCTTCATCCTCGGTGGCCACCACGATCACCACCGGCGCATTCGCGATGAACTTGCCGTAGTCCGTGGCCTGCGCCACCTTTGCGCGCATCTCGGGGTCGCGCACCACGATGAAGCGCCACGGCTGCCGGTTGACGCCCGTGGGCGCGAGCCTGCCGCAGTCCAGTATGGTTTCCAGATCCTCGGGCTTGACCGGCGCGTCCGTAAACTTGCGGATGGAGCGCCGCGTGGTCATGGCCGTGATGGCATCCATGTTTCCGTCCCCCTTTTATTCCGTCATCATCAGTTCATAGAGCGGCTTGAGCAGCAGCAGCCCCTGCGCGATGCGCTGCGCGTACTCCGGCCGCCCGATTTTGAGATCCAGCCCGTCGCTGTGCTCGACGTAGAAGCTCTTTTTGCGGTAGAGCGCGTGCAGGCGCGGGTCGAGCTGCTCCGGGATGTCGATGCGCCTGTAATCCTCGCCCAGCACGCGGAAGTTTTCCGCGAAGGAAGGCTCGCACAGCGCCTTGATAAACTCTTCCTGCTGGCGCAGTATCTTGCCGCGCAGCCAGCGCGCCCGCTCGGGGCTGCAGTCGTAGAAGCCCGCGCCGTAGCAGCTGCCGCGGGGGCTGATGTCGTAGTACAGCCCGAAGCACTCGCTCTTGGGCCGCCCGGTGGGGTGGAAGCTGAGCCACATGTTGCTGCGGTAGGGCGATTTGTCCTTGGTAAAGCGCGTATCCCGCCGGATGCGCGACACGATGCGGCTGGGGCGCTGCTCCATGTCCGCGTCGATGGCAAGCGCCGTGGGCACGAGCGCCTCGGCCAGCGCATAGAGCGGGCGCTTGACGTGCCGCTCATACTCGCCGCGCGTGGCGAGAAAATACTCCCGGTAGTTGTTCATCGCAATGCCCATCAGGTACTCCAGCAGCTCCGGCCGGATGCCCGAAAAGCCCGCCTGCTCCATCGCCTGTCCACCTCCGCGCGACTTTTTTCGAGTTTTATTATACCCCAAAGCCCGGGGCGTTTCAACAAACATCGTGTTATGAATACAGCCCGCCCAAGGTTTTGGCCTTTGGCGGGCTGGTGGAGCTAATCGTTGCGGCGGGTGCGCGGCTCGGCGTGGGGCTTGGGCGCCTTGTAGACGGTGCGCACGTCCTCCTCCTCGTCCTCGGGCAGCGGGATGGGCTCGGGGCGGCGCGGGGGCTGCTCCTCGGAGGGCACGGGGCGGGAATACTCCGTGGCCACGCGGCTGATCTCCTCGCGGTAGTCGTAGGGATCGGCGGGCGGCGCGGGGTTGACGCGCGGGCGGTCATAGCTGGGCGGGGGCAGGTAGTCGTCCTCCTCCTCCTCGCGTCTGCGGCCTGCGCGCACCTGCAGGATCACCAGCACCACCACGCACGCCACGATGAGCAGCACGATCACGATGAGCAGCGCGATGACCCACGGCGCAATGCCGCGCTGCGAGCCGCTGTTGACGGTGACCAGCGGGGTGGGCTCGGGGCTGAGCTCGGGCGAGGGCGTCGCGTCGCCCTTCTGCACCACGCCCACGGTGATGGTCATGGGCACGGTGATGCGCTGCACCTTGGTGCCGCTGGCCATCGTCGCGTCCACGACGAAGTAGTAATCGCCCGTTTCGGTGACGTTCACTGCGATGGGCAGCATCTTGTCCCCCGGCGGCAGCGAGTTGATGCGCTCGAGCACCGCGCCGTTCTTGTCGCTGACGGTCAGGCCCGTGACGTCCTGCGCGCCGGTGTTGCGCAGCAGCAGGTTGAAGGTGATCTCGCCCGGCTGCTCCAGCTCCTTCGCGTTTGCAGTGACGGACACCTCAAACGTGTCAGCGTCCTGGGTATCCGCGGGCTGGGCGACCTCCACGGACACGATGTTGGAGGCCGCGGTGTAGCTCTTGCCGCTCTGATCCACCGCGCGCACGGTGAACATGTAGTTTTGCGAATTGACGGGCTTGATCAGCTTGTTCCAGCTGTACGCCTTGCCCACCTCCAGCTGCGCCGAGTCGATGATGGTGCCCAGTGTGGCGTCGGAGATGGTGACGTTGCTGAAGGCGACGTTGCCCTCGTTGACCACGGAGCACACCAGCGTCACGCTGTCCCCCGCCTGCACGGCGGACACGTCGGATTTGAGCGTGACGGTGAGCTTGGGGTTGTAGATGACCAGGCTCAGCGCGTCGAGCACCAGCACGGTGCTCTGCGCGGCATTATAGGCGCGGTAGCGCACCTGCGGCTGGGATTTTACGTCCTTGTCCAGCTTGACCTCGACGTTGAACTCCTTCATGTCGCCGGGGTAGAGCGTGTCGATCTCGCCCACCACGCCCACGCCGGGCAGGTCGTCGGAGATCTGCAGGTCGCTCAGCAGCACGCTGCCCTCGTTTTTGACCATGTAGGTCAGCTTGATGCTCTCCCCTGCCGACACGGCGGTGGCCGACGCGGTGCGCTTGAAGGAGAGCTTGGGCTCCGCCGCCTCGTTGGGCACCACCATGATGCGGCTGACGGCGTCGCCGTTGAAGTCGATGTAGCTGACCTCCACCTCCAGGTCGCTGGTCATGGCGGTCAGGCTCATGCCCAGCGGCACGGAGCGCGCAAAGGCGCTGCTGCGGGCGGAAATGCTCTCCACCGAGGCGATCAGCTCGTTTTCGTAGCGGAATTCCAGCAGATCCACCGTCTGCTCGGGGCTGCCGTTGCCCACGGTGATGTCGATCTCCAGCACGACGTTGCCGTCCAGGTTCTCGACGGGCTTGAAGCTCACGGTCAGGTCGGCGTGCTGCTCGGTCTGCGCGTGCAGCGGCGGAAGCCCCGCCAGCAGCAGCGCCAGGGTCAGCACCAGCGCAAATACTTTCTTCATATCAGAACGGACGGCGATCGTCCGCCACCTCCTTGTGCGGATGCGCTCAGGCGGCATCCTGCGTTTCATCTTATTATTTTAATTCGGGCACGAAACCTTTGTCAAGGCGGATGGCGTTAATCTCATAAATTTCCCATCTGTTCATCCCGAAAGCGTCCTTTTTCGCAAAAGCTGACGGTTTTGTTGCCCGGCGGCCGCGCTGCGCGGTCGGACGGGCGGCGGCAAAAAAGCGGCTCCCGACCGTTTTGCAGTCGGGAGCCGCGGGGTGCTCAGGCTTACTTGCCCAGCAGGCCGCTGTTCAGCTCGTCCAGGACGGGCTGCACGCGAGGCATCATTTCCTCGATGAACTTGTCCCACTCAGCCGCGGGATCGCAGTTCGGGTCGGCCAGGATCTGGGTCATGCGCTCCTTGGCGTCGGAGCCGAAGGTGCCGTACTTGTTCTTGTTCTCGCCGTCAAAGACAGACATCGCGTAGTCGACCTTCTTGATGGTCGCCTTGCCCTCAGCCATCTTCTGCCAGACGATCTGCTTGAGCTCCTCCTGGTACTGAGCCTCGGCGGGGTTGCCGGCGGGCGCCAGGGACGCGGAGTTGGCCTCATTGAACTCGAAGTTGGCATAGGGGGAGACGTAGGAATTGGTGGTCTCGTCAAACTCCCACAGGACCTCGACGTCCTCGGGGTTCTCGCCGGTGACCTTGTAGTCCACGCCCTCGATGCCCAGCCAACGCAGACGGATGCCCTCGGTGGTGTTCAGGAAATCCCAGAACATCAGCGCGCGATCCATCTTCTCGTCGGTGATCTTGTGGTTGAAGGAAGTGACGCACCAGTAGTCCTCGGTCTGGGTCATGTACCACTTGCCGTCCATGCCGTAGACGACCGCGGGAGCCAGGGCATCCTTGCTCTCGATGACGCCGTTGCGCAGCATGTCGTCGGACCAGCTGTTCAGGGAGCCCGCGACGTTGTAGGCGGCAAAGGCCAGGCCGGCCTTGAACATGTCGTCAGACTCGGAGCCGGTGAAGGAGATGTTGTCCTTGTAGATCAGGCCGTTCTGGTACATGTTGTAGGTCTCGACGACCGCCTTCTTGTACTCCTCGGTCGCGGCAGGCCACACGTACAGGCCGGTCGCCTCGTCGATGATGTAGGAGCAGGTCTCGTTGCCCTCGGCAGCGGGGGCGTTGAGGAAGGTCACAGCCGCGTTCGGGAAGCCCCAGGTGGGCAGGACCAGACCCGCGTTGGAGGCGCCGTTGCCGGCGGGATCCTGCTCAACGACGGCGGTCAGCAGCGCGATCCACTCTTCCCAGGTGTACTCGTTGTCTTCCTGGTACAGGCCAACCTTCTCAGCCCAGTCCTTGCGGATGGTGAAGTAGGAGGTGTAGGCGTTGTCGATCTCCGGGGGGTTGTTGCGGGAAGCCGGCCAGGTGTACAGGGTGCCGTCCACCTTGAAGGCCGCAACAGACTCGGAGGTCTGGTAGAAGTCATACAGGTTGGGGTAGTTGGAGATCTTCTCCTCGGTGATGGGGGCGAAGGCGCCCTGCTTGGCCCAGTCAAAGTACTCGGTGGACGAAGCGGCCTTCAGGTCCCAGTAGATCAGGTCGGGCGCGTCGTCGGTGGCGATCCAGGTGCGGACCTTCTCGTTCCAGTCGCCCCAGGACACCGGGATGTACTCGTAGGTCAGGTTGAACTTCTCCTTGACGAACTCGTTGCGCGCATGGGTGCCCTGCTTCTCAGCGTTGAGCACGTTCTGCGACAGAACGATGGGGGCCAGCTCCTCAGCCGCGGGGGCATCGGCAGCGGGCGCGTCGTCGCCGGCGGGGGCTTCGGCAGCGGGCGCGTCAGCGGCGGGCTTGTCGGCCGCGGGGGTCTCGGTCTTGGCGCAGGACGCCAGAGACAGAACCAGCAGCAGAGCAAGAACCAAAGACAGCAGTTTCTTCATGGTTTCTCCTCCTTGAAGTATTGTTCGGGCTTATTGCCCGGTATACGAACCTGCAAGCATGTGCAGGCGTATAACCTTGTGCGTTGCGCGCCCTACTCCTTGACCGCGCCCAGCGTCAGGCCCGAGAGGAAGTACCTCTGCAGGAAGGGGTACAGGCACATGATGGGGGCCATGGCCACGATGATGGAGCTCATCTTGATGGCGTCGCCCTGGATGTCGGGCTTGGCCTGGCCGGGGATGTTCTGGGTGGCCATCATGTTGACGTCGTTGATGATGGTGCGCAGCACGTTCTGCAGCGGCCACTTGTCGACGGACTTGACGAACAGCATCGCGTTGTACCACTCGTTCCAGCGCTCCACCGCGTAGTACAGCGTGAAGGTTGCAAGCAGCGGCAGGCTCAGCGGAAGTATGATGCTCCACAGTATCCGCAGATCCGTCGCGCCGTCGATCTTGGCGGACTCCTCCAGCGCCGGGGGCAGGGACTTGAAGTAGTTGGAGATGATGAGCATGTACATGATGTTGATGCCCGTGGGCAGCACCATGGACCACAGCGTATCCATCAGCTTGATGTCCCGGATCAACAGGTAGTAGGGGATCAGGCCGCCCGAGAAGTACATCGTAAACACGATGGCAAAGCGGATGAACTTGCCGCCCGGGATGGGCTTGATCAGCGCGTAGGCGCACAGTATGGTCAGCAGCATGTTGTAGATGGTACCGAACACCGTGATGAGGATGGAGTTGCGGTAGCCCGTCCAGATCAGGCTGGACTTGAAGGTGAATTCATACGCCTCCAGCGTGACGGACGGCGGCCAGAGCATCAGGCCCTTGTAGCGCATGTAGACGGTGTTGGGCACGATGGAGACCAGGAAGGCGTTGTAGAACGGATAGAGGATCAGGACCGCCAGCACCGTCAGGAAGAACAGCAGTACGAAATCCACCGCGCCGAACCTGCGGATCCGGTTCTTCTTTGCGATGTGCACGTTGCCGTGCTTGTCCACGCGAACGTCGGTATTTGCCATGCTTGCTCCTCCTTTCTTACAGTACGGTCTCCTGGCCCAGCGCCTTGGTCACGCCGTTGGCCAGCATCAGCAGTATGAAGTTGATCACGTTTTTGAACAGGCCGACCGCTGTGGTGAAGCCCAGGTTGATGCCGGTGGACTTTATGAAGGACAGGCGGTAGATGTAGGTATCGATGATATCGCCGGTCTCGTAGACGGGAGCGGTGTAGAGGTTGAATACCTGGTCGAAGCCGCCTTCCATGACCGCGCCGACTCTGAGCACGAACTGGATGGCGATCATGTTGATCATGCCGGGGAGGGTGATGTACCAGATGCGCTGGAAGCGGTTGGCGCCGTCGATGGTGGCCGCCTCATACAGGCTCTGGTCGATGCCCGTGATGGCGGCAAGGTAGATGATGGTGCCCCACCCTGCCTCCTTCCAGATGTCCGACACAACCAGTATCGTTCTAAATGCGTTTTTGTTGTACATCAGGTTCCAGTTCTCGCCGATGCCGGGCACGAAGATCTCGGACACCTTGCGCACCATGCCGGTGGAGCCCAGCAGGTTCAGCATGATACCGGCCATGACGACCCACGTCAGGAAGTGGGGGAAGGTGTAGATGGTCTGCAGCACTCTCTTGTAGCGCGGCATGTACACCTCATTGATCATGATGGCCAGTATGATGGGGAACGGGAAGCCGAACAGTATGCGGTAGAACGAGATGATCAGCGTGTTGCGCAGCGCCGGCAGGAACTGCGGCTCGCTCATCATGTACTTGAAGTGCTCAAAGTTGTTCCACGGGCTGGCGGCGATGCCTGCGAGCTTAAAGTCCTTGAAGGCGAGCTGAATGCCGTACATGGGCACGTACTTGAAAATGATGAAGTACGCAAGGCACGGCAGCAGCATCAGGTAGATCCAGCGATAGTCCCACATCACGCGGAGCGTGTGCTGGAACGACCTTTTACGCGGTCTTGCAACAGTCTGAGCAGTCACGTCGAACATCCCTCCCTGATATTGTTGCGAAAAAACCTATGTTTTTTCTGTGCTTCTGCGTCTCCGCCGCATGGGCGCGCGGGCGCAAGTCCGTTTACTTTTGTTTAGTTCATGTTATCTCATATTGAATCATTTGTCAACTGTCATAAAGAAATGGTTAATTTTTAGTGCACCCTTCTCCATGATTATTTGTTCATAACTTTTAGGTGGTGAAAGTATTTCATCCGATCCCCGGCATTTTTCATGCCATTTTGATTTTTTTGTGGAATATTGATTTATCATCAGGCAAAACAAAGCCGAAATAAAGAATTAACAAACGAATCCGCGCCGCGCTTTTCACGAGCTCCTCATTCAAATTGTTCTGACTTTTAATACATATGTATAAATAAGTATAAAATTATTTTTTCTGCGCCCCCGCTCTCCCGACAGAAAAGGACCTCCGCGAGGGCGCCGGTGCGGTCGAGCCGATGTCCCCTTCCGGGCGGCAGGCGGCCTCGTCCCTTCCCGGACGGGACGCCGGGCACTCTGCCCTGCTCCAGCAGGCTCTGCGCACCGTAACCCTCCCAAAAACAGCACAAGCACAGCCCCGAAATACCAGGGCCGTGCTTTTTTACCTATTATATGCTCACTGCGCCTGCATGGCCAGCAGCGCGCGGGTGTAGTCCAGGCTGAGCTTGAGGTCGTCGTAGCTGTCGCGCTCGTAGGCCAGGTCGTGGTCGATGACGAACCACTCGGGCTCGCACTTTAAGCACAGCGGCATCAGCTTGGGCAGGTTGAGCACGCCGTAGCCCGTGGGGCGGAACTCGAAGTGGCCGCGCTCGGCCGTCCCCCGCGCGGGCACGAACTCGCGCACGCGGCCCAGCTTGCTGTTGTCGGAGGAATAGTAGTCCTTGAGGTGGATGACGGGGCAGCGGTCGGCGTACGCACGCAGATAGTCCGCGCAGTCCCCGCCGCCGATCTCCATCCAGCCAAGGTCGGGCTCCAGCGCCAGGGTCTCGGGCTTGACGTGCTCCAGGATCCAGCGCAGGTTCTCCACGCCGCCGGTCTTTTCGATCAGCTCCTGGTCGTGGTTGTGGTACAGCAGGCGGATGCCCCGCTGCGCCGCGCTCGCAGCCAGCTCGTCCAGCTTCGCCGCCACCTCGTCAAAGCCCTCCAGCGGCAGCTCCGCCACCGTCAGGTAGCCGCAGCCGATCTTCTGGTGGAAGTCGAGCACGCCCTCGGGGTCGGCGGCCAGCTCGCGGTAGGGCACGTGGTTGCCCAGCGCCTCCAGATGGTTGTCCGCAAGCATCTTTTTCACTTCCTCCGCGCTGTGGCCGAAGAAGCCCAGGAACTCGATGCCGTCAAAGCCCAGCGCGGCCAGCTTTTTCAGCACGCCGCCCAGGTCCTTTGCGCAGTCCTCGCGCACGATGTACAGCGGCGAGGCGATCTTGATGTTCTGCATGCGAAACGCTCCTTTTCTGTGTGTTTACAGGTCGAACTCCACGCGCCGCACGCGCCCGACGAGGGTGACGGACTTGAGCTGCACGACCTCGCTGCGCGGCTCGTAGTCGTACCACTGCATCAGCGCGCGGCCGCCGTCCTGCAGCTTGACCTTGCGCAGGTAATACTTGCCCTCGGCCAGGAACACCATCACCGCGTTTTCCACGGGAACGGTGGCGGGCAGCACCAGCGCGCGGTCGCCCTTGCGGATGCGGTAGCCCATCATCTGGTCGTCGGGCACGGACAGGTAGAACACCTTGTCGGCCACCACGCCCTCGATGCGGCCGGATTTGACGGGCAGCGTCACGGAATCCAGCAGCTTGCCTGCGGCGTCCTTGACGGGCACGGCGTGCATCAGGTTGCCCAGTGCGCCCACCCAGGCGTCCGCGGGCTGCGCGGGCGCGGACGGCGCGGGCTCCTTTTTGGGCGCGGGTTTTGCGGCGCGCACGGGCGTCACGGGCTCGGGCATGCCGTCGGCCTTGCCCTCAAAGTCCGCAAACACCTCCGCGGACTTGCCCAGCACCTTCAGGATGCGGGTGGCCTGCGTGTCGGCGATGATCTTCGTCCCCGCCTCCACCTCCATCAGAAAGCTCTCGGAAACGCCGCTCTTCTTGGCCAGCTGCTTGTGCGACCAGCCCGCGCGCAGGCGCTCCTGCTTGATCATATCTCCAAGACGTGACATATCGCTTGTCCTCCTTACGCACTGCGTTTGCTTCATTATACACCACAGCGCCCGCGCCGAAAAGTGTTTTTCGCCCAATGGAACGGCCCGGCCGCGCTCCGGCGCTGTTTTTTTCTTAAATTTCTGCAAACCCTTTATTCTTTGGTGAGAGTTGTGCTATAATACAGTTGTTAAAAACGTATCACTTTACCTAAGGAGGATACACACATGCAGTTTTCCCGTGAAGTGGAAGAGATGGTCTGTGTGAAGAAGGGCCCGAACCACGGTCCCGCTCCCATTCCCGAGGAGGGCAAATGGGTACAGGCCAAGGAGATCGTTGACATTTCCGGTCTGACGCACGGCATCGGCTGGTGCGCTCCCCAGCAGGGCGCGTGCAAGCTGACCCTGAACGTCAAGAAGGGCATCATCGAGGAAGCGCTGGTGGAGACCATCGGCTGCTCCGGCATGACCCACTCCGCCGCAATGGCTTCCGAGATCCTGCCCGGCAAGACCATTCTCGAGGCGCTGAACACCGACCTGGTGTGCGACGCCATCAACACCGCCATGCGCGAGCTGTTCCTGCAGATCGTCTACGGCCGCACCCAGTCCGCGTTCTCCGACGACGGTCTGGTCATCGGCGCGGGTCTGGAGGACCTGGGCAAGGGCCTGCGCTCCCAGGTGGGCACCATGTACGGCACCAAGGCCAAGGGCACCCGTTACCTGGAGATGGCCGAGGGCTACGTGCTCAAGATCGCTCTGGACAAGGACGATCAGGTCTGCGGCTATCAGTTCCTGTCCCTGGGCAAGATGATGGACGCCATCAAGAAGGGCATGTCCCCCAACGAGGCGTACGAGAAGAACATCGGCACCTACGGCCGCTTTAAGGCTGAAGACGGCGCGGTTCAGTGGATCGACCCGCGCAAGCAGTAATAGGAGGTGTGCACATCAATGGCTCTGTTTGAAGGTTATGAACGCCGCATGCCCCAGCTCCAGCCTGTTCTCGAGAAGTACGGCTTTAAGGACTTTGATGAGCTGAAGGCTTACAACAACTCCAAGGGCGTGGACGCCTACGCCATCGTCGAGGGCATTCAGCCCATCGCCTTTGAGAACGCGAAGTGGGCCTACGAGCTGGGCGCCGCCATCGCGCTGAAGAAGGACGTCAAGACCGCCGCCGAGGCCGCGACCTGCATCGGCGAGGGCCTGCAGGCCTTCTGCATCCCCGGCTCCGTCGCCGACCAGCGTCAGGTTGGTCTGGGCCACGGCAACCTGGGCGCCATGCTGCTGGACGAAAAGACCGAGTGCTTCGCGTTCCTGGCCGGCCACGAGTCCTTCGCGGCGGCTGAGGGCGCCATCGGCATCGCCCGCAACGCCAACAAGGTGCGCAAGAACCCCCTGCGCGTCATCCTCAACGGCCTGGGCAAGGACGCCGCCATGATCATCTCCCGCATCAACGGCTTCACCTACGTCCAGACCAAGTACGACTACCTCTCCGCCGACGTCAAGGAGGATCACGCCCTGACCGTCGTAAACGAGACCGCCTACTCCACCGGCGAGCGCTCCAAGGTCCGCTGCTACGGCGCGGATGACGTGCGCGAGGGCGTGGCCATCATGTGGCACGAGGGCGTGGACGTTTCCATCACCGGCAACTCCACCAACCCCACCCGCTTCCAGCACCCCGTCGCCGGCACCTACAAGAAGGAGTGCGTCGAGGCCGGCAAGAAGTACTTCTCCGTCGCCTCCGGCGGCGGCACCGGCCGCACCCTGCACCCCGACAACATGGCCGCCGGCCCCGCCTCCTACGGCATGACCGACACCATGGGCCGCATGCACTCCGACGCCCAGTTCGCCGGCTCCTCCTCCGTGCCCGCGCACGTTGAGATGATGGGCCTGATCGGCATGGGCAACAACCCCATGGTCGGCGCCACCGTCGCCGTGGCCGTGGCCGTGCAGCAGGCGCAGAACAAGTAAGAATAATCCCTTGATTTAGGGATTCTTTCCGAAAGTCACCAATCTCATCTGAGAAAAACCAAGTTAGACACATCATTCGGCTGCAAAGCCCCATGATGTGTCTAATTCTTTTGGGAGGCGTTCAGATGAAGAAACTGCAAATGACACAGCCAAAGAGCATCACCTTCGGCGAGGGGTGCGAGCTCTACCTGACCAACTGCAAACAGCGCAACCTGCGCGAAGGCACCCTTCGCCACTACCGCCAGAGCTATCTGCAATTCTACAAGTTCTTCAACGAGGATATGCCGCTGGAGGACTTCACACAATCCCTCTACAACGACTATCTGCTCCATCTCCGCGAAACACTGCACAACGACGTGAGCATCAACTCCTACCTCCGCGACCTGATCACAACACTTCGCTTCCTCATGCAGGAAGACTATCTGAAGCTCTACCAGGTGCCGCACCTGCACGAGGATACGGAGTTCCGCGTCTATTACAGCGAGAACGGCGAAGCGACCTATTTGTTTGACGCCGCCGATCTTCTGCGCAATCTGCGGATCGAGATGCCCGAGGACGAGGCGGAAAAGGTGCTCGCGCGGCTGAAGGAGAGCGGCTATCTGGATTGAGCCCCCGGCATCCGCCCGGACAGGATCCCGTTTCAAGCCGTCCGCGCATGGCGGTGGATATTGGCTTCCTATTGCAGCAATAAAAAAACGCTTCCGTATTCGCCGGGGTCGGCGCTGCGGAAGCGTTTGCGGTTATAGCGCTTTGCGCTGTCGATTTTCTTTGCTGTGGGCTTGAGGCTGCCCCAGGTGGCGCGGGCCTGATTGTCCAGCGCGCGGCGGGCCTTTTTGCTGAGCTTTTGGCGCTCGGTGAAGTGTTTTGCCATGCCTGTGTTCCTCCTTTTGCATCGCATTCGAATAGTAAACGCGGCGTGGGGCGGGCGCGTTCCCGGACTCTACGCTGCGTTGGTTGTGCTGCGGTGGGAAATGCGGTATACTCGTGGTATCGACCGGAGGTGACGATGCGATGGATTCCAACAAGACGGGAGGTTTGCTGCGCAGGCTGCGCATGGAGCGGGGGCTGACGCAGCGGCAGGTGGCCGAGCGCCTGCACCTGAGCGACCGCACGGTGTCCAAGTGGGAGCGCGGCCAGGGCTGCCCGGACGTGGGGCTGCTGCCCGCGCTGTCGGGCATCTTCGGCGTGAATATCGATGCGCTGCTGGCGGGCGACCTGGCCCCCAACCGCGCGGACGGAGGAAACATGAGACGACTGACCCTTTACTGCTGCCCCACCTGCGGCAGCATACTGACCGCGACGGGCCGGCCGGAGCTGTCCTGCTGCGGGCGCAAGCTGGAGCCGCTGACCGCGCAGCCCGCGGACGGTGAACACCGCCTGGCGATCACGCCCAGCGACGGCGAGAGCTACGTCACCTTTGCGCACCCGATGGAGAAGGAGCACTTTCTGTCCTTCATCGCGGCGGTCAGCTGGGACCGCATGCTGTTGGTGCGGCTGTATCCCGAGCAGAGCGGAGAGGTGCGCCTGCCCGCGCAGAGGCCGGGCACCAAGCTGTACTTCTACTGCACGCAGCACGGCCTGTTCGTGCAGTGACGCATTCTTCCAACCAAAAACTCGTGTGCGGCGCAGCAGCTGTACACGAGTATTTTTGCATGTATGTGAATGCTGACGATCTATGCCGTTCTCTCCATCGCTGCTCACGCCTGAGGGCGCTCCGCTTCCCTTTGGCGTCGATCCAGATAATTGCAGACTTTTCCGGATGTAATGCGCTGCGCGGCGATACACAGCAGCATCCAAAGGACAAGAGATGCGCTGATCCAGTCGCTGACACTGCTATGGTGATCGCTCAACCTGATGAGCAGTATCAAACCGGACCAGCTTATGCAATACAGATTTTGCAGAAGCAGCACAGTCCATTCGCTTTTTTGCAGTACACCGCTTTGTTTCAGCCACACTTCCGCCCCGAGGCAGATGGCTGCCACCAAAACGGGTACGCCCACGCGCACGAGCACCTCGCTGATAGGCCAGATATACTGCGAGCCGTCTTTACCCCAAACACCTTTGGGCCATGCGATCCAAAACAGACTTGCAAGAATAGCGGCCCAGGTCATCGCCATCCCCGCAATCATCACACCCCATCGCGCAGCACTTTTTTCCTTTGTTCCATTGTCCCGTTTTCTGCGATAATAAGCGATGCAGCTAATCGCACGTGGGAGGCATAATCCTGATGCGATCAGAATGCCGCCACACACATCCCAGGCATCATAATAAGCAAGACAGCAGAGCCAAAACAGGAATGGCGATGCGAAAAAAACATTTTCAATGTTCAAAAAACGCATATTGCTCTGCGTATACCAGCCCCGTTTCACGCAAAGAAACGCAAAACACACCGCCAGCACTATCACGACAACTAGCCAGACCATTGTGTGAATTTTACGTTGCATCGCAGTGACATTCTCCGGCCTCGGTGACAATCCTTGGTCTAAAAATATGAAAATGAACCCCATCCGAAGGAATACCTCTACGCAACAGACGCCGAATGTCCGCCACAGTTTATCGCACCACATTCTCGCGGTTTCACTGCGTTTCATGGTCATTTCACCTCCCGAATTGCTTGCGTACGCATGCGGACGCCCCGTTCAGCCGGGTCCTTAACCGCACTGCACCCCGCCAGATGCGGGGCCGGCGCGGTGTTAATCTCCGAATGCAGCGCCTGTTTTTTATGCTTTCTATCCGTTCAGCGTGAACTCGGGCGTGACGGAGAACTTCCGGTTGTCCAAATACCCCAAACAGGTCCCCGGTCGGAAGGAAAACTCCACGCGCGTGGCCCACAGCTGCTGGCGCGTCACCTTCCACTGCTTGTTCTTGTCGCGGTCGCCGTAGCGGTCGTCGCCGCAGATGGGGTAGCCCAGGTGCGCCAGGTGCGCGCGGATCTGGTGCGTGCGGCCCGTGATGAGCTCCACCTCCAGCAGCGAGTATTCCATGCAGGAGTCCAGCATGGCGTAGGCCGTCTCGATGGGCAGCGCGCCGGGGGCGGCCCAGTCGTAGATGGTCACCCGGGCGTTCTGCGCGTCCTTTTTGAGGTACGCCTTGAACTTGCCGATGCCCTCCTTGGGCTGGCCCCACACCAGGCAGCGGTAGAACTTGCGCACGGTGCGGTCGCGGAAGGCGGCCTCCAGCTGCTCGCGCGCGGCGTTCGTGCGGGCGAACACCACGATGCCGCCGGTGTTGAAGTCCAGCCGGTGGCAGGCGCGCGCCTCGGGATACAGCTTCTGCACCGCGTCCTGCAGGCAGGGCACGCCCTTGCGCTCCTCGACGGTGGTGATGCCCGGCTTCTTGTTGACGATGACGAGGTTCTTGTCCACGAACACGATCTCGGGCGGCGTCTCGTCCTCCAGATACCGGTCGTCGATGTAGAGCGTCAGCTCGTCGTCGGGATAGATCAGCTCGGCCGCGCCCAGGCGCTTGCCGTCGCGGCGCACGTCGCGGTTGTCCATCGCCTTGCGCAGGATGGCCGGCGGAAGGGCGGGATAGGTGCGCCGCAGAAAATTCTGCAGCGGCATGGGTCTGTCGATGCTGGCAACGATCTGTCTCATATCACGAATAACTCCTTGATCTCACGCATTTACCGCTCCTTATTATACCGTATGCCGGCAAAAAAGAAAACCCCGCATTTGATCGGCAAACGCGGGGTTTTTTGTGTTTCTCTTACTTGATCAGGCTCTCGCCGGTCATCTCGGCGGGCTTTTCAAGGCCCAGGAGCTGCAGCATCGTGGGGGCGAGGTCGGCCAGACGGCCGCCTTCGCGCAGCTGCGCGTCCTTGCGGGAGGGATCCACCAGGATGAAGGGCACCTTGTTGGTGGTGTGCGCGGTGAAGGGCTCGCCGGTGGCGGGGTCCACCATCATGTCGGCATTGCCGTGGTCGGCGGTGATCAGCGCCGCGCCGCCGGTGGCCAGCACCGCTTCCACGACCTTGCCCACGCACTTGTCCACGGTCTTGACGGCCTCCTGCGCCGCCGCCATCACGCCGGTGTGGCCGACCATGTCGCAGTTGGCGAAGTTGAGGATCATCACGTCGTACTTGCCGCTGCCGATCAGCTCCACGGCCTTGTCACAGACCTCGTTGGCGCTCATGTCGGGCTTGAGGTCATAGGTCGTGACCTTGGGCGAGGGGATGAGCACGCGATCCTCGTCGGCATTGGGCGCCTCGACGCCGCCGTTGAAGAAGAACGTGACGTGCGCGTACTTCTCGGTCTCGGCGATGCGCAGCTGGGTCTTGCCGTTGGCGGCCAGGTACTCGCCCAGCGTGTTGGTCAGCGTCTGGGGCTTGAACGCGGTCTCAATATTGACGAAGGTGTCGTCGTAGCGGGTCATGCCCACGAAATTCACGGGCTTGTAGCCGCCCTTGCGCTCGAAGCCATCGAAGTCCTTCTCGATGAAGGAGCGGGTGATCTCGCGGGTGCGGTCGGGGCGGAAGTTGAAGAAGATCATGGAGTCGCCGGGCTCGACGGTGGCGACGGGCTTGCCGTCCTCCAGGATCACGCAGGGCACCACGAACTCATCGGTCTTTTCGTTGGCATAGCTGTTCTTCATGGCGCACAGCGGGCAGGCGGCGGTGTCGCCCTCGCCCAGCGCGATGGCCTCGTAGGCCTTCTGCACGCGGTCCCAGCGCTTGTCGCGGTCCATCGCCCAGAAACGGCCGGAGATGGTGGCGATCTTGCCGAAGTTGACCTTGTCCATGTAGTCCATCAGCTGGCGGACGTAGTCGATGCCGCTGGACGGAGGCGTGTCGCGGCCGTCCATGATGCAGTGGATGTAGACGTTGTCAAGGCCCTGGCGCTTGGCCATGTCGATCAGCGCGAACAGGTGGGTGATGTGGCTGTGCACGCCGCCGTCGGAGAGCAGGCCCATCAGGTGCAGCTTGCCGCCGTTTTCCTTGGCCTTGCGGCACGCGTCCACGAACTCCGGCACCTTAAAGAAGTCGCCGTCCTGAATGGACTTGGTGATGCGGGTCAGCTCCTGATAGACGATGCGGCCCGCGCCGATGTTGAGGTGGCCCACCTCGGAGTTGCCCATCTGACCGTCGGGCAGGCCGACGTCCATGCCGGACGCGCCGATGACGGTGTGGGGGTACTCGGCCTTGAGCGCGTCGATGACGGGCGTGCCGGCCTGACGGATGGCGTTGCCCTCGACTTCCGCGCGCTCGCCAAAGCCGTCCAGTATGATCAGTGCAGTCATTTTCTTGGTCATGTTATCTATCCTCTTACTTGACGGTCGCGGTGGCCGCGGCCACGATGATGGAGAAGTCCTCCGCCTTGAGCGACGCGCCGCCGATCAGGCCGCCGTCGATCTCTTCCTGCGCCATAAGCCCTACGCAGTTCTTGGCGTTCATGGAGCCGCCGTACTGGATGCGGGTCTCGTCGGCAACTTCCTTGCCGTAAGCGCCCTCGATGGCCTTGCGGATCACGCCGATGGTCTCGTTGGCCTGCTCGTCGGTGGCGGTCTTGCCGGTGCCGATGGCCCAGATGGGCTCGTAGGCGATGACCACGTTCTTGACCTGCTCGCCGGTAAGACCAGCCAGCGCCTTGACCGTCTGCATGGACACCAGGCCGTCGGTCTCGCCGCTCTCGCGCTGCGCCAGGCTCTCGCCCACGCAGATGATGGGGGTCAGGCCCTTGTCCACGGCCACGAGCACCTTCTTGTTGACGGTCTCGTCGGTCTCGGCAAAGTACTGGCGGCGCTCGGAGTGGCCCAGCACCACGTACTCAGCGCCCACGGCCTTGAGCATGTCGGCAGAGATCTCGCCGGTGTACGCGCCGGACTTCTCCCAGTGCATGTTCTGCGCGCCGACCTTGATGTTGCTGCCTTCGGCGGCCTTGACCACCGCGCACAGATCCACGAAGGGAACGCACACGACCACGTCGCACTTGGCGTCGGCGACCTTGGCCTTGAGCGCCTCGACCAGCTCAGCGCCCTCGCAGGGGAGCTTGTTCATCTTCCAGTTGCCCGCAATGATAGGCTTTCTCATATTCTTTACCTCCGTAAAAGGTTGATAAAACGGCACACTTCGCAGCAAGCGCCCTGCGACAGGGACTGACGCAGAGCGCTCGCGCGTAAAAAGGCTTAACTTACTTGTCGTTCAGCGCCGCAACGCCGGGCAGCTCCTTGCCCTCGAGGAACTCGAGAGACGCGCCGCCGCCGGTGGAGATGTGGCTCATCTTGTCGGCCAGGCCCATCTGGGTCACAGCCGCGGCGGAGTCGCCGCCGCCGATGATGGTGATGGCGTCGGACTCGGCCATAGCGGTCGCGACCGCCAGGGTGCCCACCGCGAAGTTGGGCATCTCGAACACGCCCATCGGGCCGTTCCACACGACGGTCTTGGCCTCCTTGATGGCCTCGGAGAACAGCTTGATGGACTTGGGACCGATGTCCATGCCCTCGTAGTCGGCGGGGATGCCGGCCTCGGCGTCCACGGTGATCCTGTCGCAGTCGTTGTTGAAGTCGCTGCCGCAGACGTTGTCCACGGGCAGCAGGAGCTTGACGCCCTTGTCCTTGGCCTTCTGCATCATTTCCTTGGCCAGCTCAATGCGCTCCTCGTCCAGCAGGGACTTGCCGATCTCGTAGCCCAGCGCCTTCTGGAAGGTGTAGGCCATGCCGCCGCCGATGATCAGGGTGTCGACCTTCTCCAGCAGGTTGGTGATGACGCCGATCTTGTCCTTGACCTTGGCGCCGCCCAGGATGGCGACGAAGGGGCGCTTGGGGTTCTCAACGGCGTTGCCCAGGAAGTCCAGCTCCTTGCCGATCAGGTAGCCGGCAACGGCGGGCAGGTAGTGGGTCACGCCCTCGGTGGAGGCGTGCGCGCGGTGCGCGGTGCCGAACGCGTCGTTGACGTAGATCTCCGCAAAGGAGGCCAGCGCCTTGGCGAACTCGGGATCGTTCTTTTCCTCTTCCTTGTGGAAGCGGACGTTCTCCAGCAGCACGACGTCGCCGGGCTTCATCTCAGAGACGCACTTCTTGGCGTCCTCGCCGATGACGTCCTTGGCCAGCACGACGGGCTTGCCCAGCTTCTCGGACAGGCGGGCGGCGACGGGCGCCAGGGAGTACTTCATATTGAACTCGCCCTTGGGGCGGCCCAGGTGAGAGGTCAGGATGACGGCCGCGTTGTGGTCCAGCAGGTACTGGATGGTGGGCAGCGCCGCCACGATGCGGGTCTCATCGGTGATCTTGTCGCCGTCCAGCGGCACGTTGAAGTCGCAGCGAACGAGCACTTTCTTGCCGGATACCTCAATATCCTCAATGGTCTTCTTGTTCATAGCACACACTCCTTATCCTTGTTGCGTCTAAGTTTGCGGGAACTGAGAACATGCGGCGCACAGCGCACGTGCGCCCCTGAATTAACGTACACATAAAGTATACCCGAAATCTCCCGCATTTGCAACCGCTTTTCGCGCCGCTCGTCAACAATTTCACAAAAAAACGCGTTCCAGCACCGCAGTAACCGCGCTCAGCAGTTCCCCCGCCACGCGCCCCGCCTTCGTCGCCAGCACTCCGATCGCAATCGCCATCCCCACCGCCAGCGCGCATCGCAGCACAAACCGCCGCCGCGCCCGCACCGCATCATACGGCATCACCGACACTTCAACCGCCTCCCGGCCTCAAAATTTCATCACTCCTTATACTATGCACCGCCCGCCTGCGTTCGATGCAATGTTTTCCACCGCCCGCACTTGCGCGCGTCCAAAGCGGTGGTATATAATGAAAGCAGCAAAAACACAAGGAGGAACCGCTGTATGGAACAGATCCGCATCGGCACCTGCGTGCCCGGCCAGCACGCGCTGGAATACCTTCCCCACATGGTGGATAAGGGCTATGAGACCTTTGAGCTGTGCTTTCACATGGAGTTTTACGGTCAGGACATCACCCAGCTCGCCCCCCGCGTCATGGACCTGATCGCCCCCACCGGCCAGAAGATCACCGCGCTGGGCCTCTACTGCAACCCGCTGCAGTACGAGGAGCACAAGCGCAACCTCAAGACCTGCATCGACAACGTGCACCTGCTGGGCACCGACCTGGTGTGCACCTTTGCCGGCGCCCTCGAGGGCAAAACCGCCGAGGAGGCCATGCCCGTCTACAAGCAGGTGTTCACCGAGCTTGGCCAGTACGCGGCCGACCGCGGCGTGCGCCTGGCGTTCGAGAACTGCCCCATGGGCGGCGTCTGGGAGCGCGAGACCTGCAACATCGCCCACAGCCCCCGCGCCTGGGACATGATGTTCAATGAAGTGCCGCTGGACAACATCGGCCTGGAGTGGGAGCCCGCGCACGCGCTCAAGCAGCTCATCGACCCGCTGCCCCAGCTGCGCAAGTACGCCCACAAGGTGTTCTCCGTCCACGGCAAGGACACCACCGTCGATTGGGACGGCATCCGCCACGAGGGCATGTTCTCGGGCAAGAACTTCGTGCCCGACCGTTTCCCCGGCTTTGGCGACACCAACTGGCGCGACGTGTTCTACATCCTGCACCTGGCGGGCTACACCGGCGACGTGGTCATCGAGGGCTACCACGACAACTGCTACAACCACGATTGGGAAATGGTGGGCCAGATGCACGCCCTCAACTACCTCAAGTGGTCCCGCGGCAGCGACTACACCCCCTCCCCCTGGGTCAAATAACCCCAGAAATCCCAGGCTTCCCCTTGAGGGGAAGCTGTCGCCCGCAGGCGACTGATGAGGTGTCCCCCCGCGCACCCAAAACAACCCCACAACACCGGTTTGCGGTCGAGGAAACCATAGACCCGGCCGCCCCTCCCCCTGGGGGGGTGGGGCGTCCGGGTCATCCCCCCAAAAAGCACAAAAGACCGCACCCCTACGCGGTCTTTTTTATATTATATTATTCATACAGCATCCGATCGATCTTTCTGGCCAGCTCCTCCACCGGCCCGAAGCTCTCCGGCAGCTCGTCCAGCGCCACGGCCAGCGTCAGCAGCTCGCCGCGCGTGAATTCCGCCTGCAGCACCTGCTCCGCCTGACCGGACTCCCTGTTCTTGCGGAACCGCGCCAGGTCGAGCACCCGCCTGGCCTTGTTCTCCCCGTCCTGTCTCGACATAAGCCCACCTCCTTTTACATTTGATAACACAATTAAATATTCGACTACTGAATTAGTCAAATTCAAACTGCCCATTACAGAAATTTTCCTGTATAGCCTATACAATGATGGAAAGAGCTAAGCAGAAGGAGGGTTTGCGGATGGGCAAGAACGTAGGCTTTCAATACCGCGACCGCATCATCGACATCGGTCTGACCGTCGCAGCGCTGCGGAAACTGAAAGGCTACTCTCAGGATGACCTCGCTGAACGCGCAGGCATCAGCCGTCAGACGCTCAGTCTCATCGAAACGCCCACCGTCGTCCACTCCTTTTCCGTAGAAACTCTGCTGCGCCTTGCCGATGCACTCGAGGTCAACGCCGCAGATCTGCTCAACAACACCTTCCCCAGCGGCAAGTGATCCCCCGGCTCCCCGGCCGGGGGTGTTTTTTTGCCCGTCACTCGATGTTCGTCCAGCTCTCGATGCCGCGGTAGGGCTCGCTCTCGCGGATGACGTTCGGCACCGTCACGTTTTCGCCCGTCACCTGCGTGCGCGTGCGGATGCACACGGTGTACACCGGCAGGTCGCGCACGATCAGGTCGTACACCCGCTGCATCGCGGCGTAGTAGCTGTCCGCCGTCAGCGCCTCGTCCAGCGCCGCAAGCGCCGCGTCCATCTCCGCGCTCGAATAGCCCATGCGGTTGTTCGCGCCGTCCGTGGCCAGCAGCGAGGACAGGTTGCCCGTGTCCGGCAGCTGATAGCCGCACAGCAGCAGGTCCCAGCCGCCCGCCTGAGCCGCGGCGTCCAGCTTGTCAAAGCTGACGGATTCCACCGTCGTCAGGATTCCCACTGCGTTGAGCTGCGATGCAATGCGCCCCGCCGCGTCCTTGTGCCGGGAGGCGTCCTCCTCGTTGGTCAGGATCGTCAGCGTCAGCCGCTCGGTGGTCTTGTCCGCGGGATTCTCCTGCGTGCCGCCCAGCAGCGCGTTCACCGCGTCGTTGTGCGCCGCGTCGCCCGTCAGCCCGTCCTCCTGCGGCTCCTCCTCCGCCTCCAGGCCCGAGGCGTAGCGCTCCACGCAGCCGTCCCCGTCCAGGTCCTTCCAGCCCAGCTCCTCCAGCAGCGCCCGCGCCGCGTCGGCGTCATGCTCCGCGCCGCCCGCCCGCTCGGACAGCCAGCTGTCGGGCAGCACCGGCACGTCCACCGACACGCCGTGGTTCTGGTAGGTGTTGGCGATGACGTCCTTGCCGTCCAGCGCCAGCGCGATCACCTGCCGCAGCTGCGCGTCGCCCAGGCGGCCGGACAGGTTGGGCAGCAGCAGCTCCGCCTGCCCGGTGAGGTACTCCTGCTTGTGCACGTAGCTGCGCTGCGTCACCGAGGAGACCGTCAGCATGTCCACCGCGCACACGTCCAGGCTGCCCGTGACAAACGTGTTGAGCACGGATTCCGCGTCCTCGCGCGCCATCGCGTGGATGGCGGGGATGCGCGCCGGGGTGCGCCACCAGCTCTCCCAGCGGATCAGGTCCAGGCTCTCGCCCTTGACGTAGCCCTCCACGCAGTAGGGCCCCGTGC
The DNA here is from genome assembly GCA_034113365.1 of Candidatus Spyradocola sp. Classification (GTDB taxonomy): domain Bacteria; phylum Bacillota; class Clostridia; order Christensenellales; family UBA1750; genus Spyradocola. The sequence goes on along the minus strand of JAXEXP010000017.1, from coordinate 4,708 downwards.
CCGCGTACAGGTCGCCCTCGGTGTCCTTGTTGACTACGGGGAAGGTCAGCGCGTACAGCGCCGCGTAGCCCGCTTCGGTCTTGACGTTGAGCACGCGCTCGCCGTCGGCGCGGATCTCCTCAATGGGCGCGATCACATCCTTCCACGGGCTGTCCTCCGCCTGGCGGATGGCGTTGAAGGAGTAGACCACGTCCGCTGCCGTCAGGCCCTTGCCGTCGTGGAACAGCACGCCCGCGCGCAGCGTGACGGTGTAGCCCTCCTCGGTGCGCGTCACGCTCTCGGCCAGCCAGTTTTCCGGCTGATAGCGGTCGCCCAGGCGCAGCAGGCCCTCGTAGCACAGCTTCATCAGCCCCTGCATGCCCTGCGAGGGGTTGGTAAAGGGGTCAAGCTCCCCCGAGGCCGACGGCATGCTGACGGTCAGCGCCTGCGACTCGGTGGACGGCGCGGGCGTGGGCGACGCGCTGACGTCGGACAGCTGCGACCAGTTGAAGGTCTCCTCACTTTTGCACGCCGTCAGCGCCGCCGCCATCACCACGCACAGCCCCAGCGCGATCAGCCTCTGCATCAATCTCATCTTTTCCAACCTTTTCCATTGATTCTTCAATATGAACACTCACTCCCCCGCCTTTATGGCAAGAGTCAGACTTCCCGGCTCATTTCTGCTCGCCGTTCCGGCCATCCGGGCCGTCCGCGCCGTCCGCAAGCGTGCACACAAGCACATCGGGATAAGCCTCTTTATAACTTTCATGGGTCCTCATTACCTTTGCCGCATATTCTTTGACGTCCTTGCCGGGGATCACGTCCAGCGTCTTTCCGTCCGCGGAGAGCGCGGGGTCCTGGAGCCACCTGTCCACCTGGCCCTGCCCGGCGATGTACGCCGTCAGCGCCTCCTGCCACCGGCCGTCATAGCGGCGGTGCAGGTAGCTTAAGTACCAGCAGCCCAGCCGCAGGTTGACCGCGGGGTCGTAGAGCGACTCGGTGGTGTATTCCTCGTCCAATTCCACCTTGCCGCTGAGCCATTGCCCGGTATCGGGCATGATCTGCATCAGGCCGATGGCACCCACGTTGCTCACCGCGTCGGCCTGAAAGCTGCTCTCGCAGTAGACCAGCGCCGCCAGCAGGCAGGGGTCGATGTCGAACTCCTCCGACGCGGCCAGCAGCTCCTCGCGGTACTCCAGCGGATAGATCAGCTGCTGCTTCTGCGGCTCCCACCTGCGCGCCCAGAACGCCGCCAGGCACGCCAGCAGCAGGAGGCACACGCAAGCAACCGCGATGGGCGCGGCATTGCGCCTGTTTTTCTTTCTTGCCGTCACGCCAATTCCTCCCACAGCGCCCGCAGCAGCTCCTGCGTGCGCTCCCGGCTGCCGGAGTTGTCGATGGTGCGGTCCGCGCGGGCCAGCTTCTCGGCAAGCGGCATCTGGCTGTCGATGCGCGCCTGCGCCTGCTGCGCGGTCAGCCCGTCGCGCGCCATCACGCGGCGCAGCTGCTCCTGCGGCGGCACGTACACCACCCACGTCTCGTCGCACAGCGCGTCCATGCCGCTTTCAAACAGCAGCGGCACGTCCAGCACGCACACCGCGCAGCCCTGCGCCGCCGCCCGCGCCATTTCCGCCTTGGATTCCTCGATCACGATGGGGTGCAGGATGCCCTCCAGCTCGCGCCGCCTGTCCTCGTCGGCAAACACGATGCCGCCCAGCTTGCGGCGGTCCAGCTCGCCGTCGGGCTTCAGGATCTCCGGCCCGAAGTGCGCGGCCACCGCCGCGTACCCCTTGCCGCCTATTTTCGTCGTCTCGTGGGAGATGGCGTCGGTATCCACGATGTGCGCGCCCCACTGCCGCAGCCACGCGGACACCGTGGACTTCCCGCTGGCGATGCCGCCCGTCAGGCCGATCACTCTCATACTGCTCGTTCCCTCTCTCTATTTGGTCTCGTACCAGCTGCCGCCCGTCTTGACCTCCACGGTCAGCGGCACGGCCATGTCCGCCGCGTGCTCCATCTCGCGGCGCAGCAGCGCGCTCACGCGCTCCGCCTCCCCGCGCGGCGCGTCCACGATCAGCTCATCGTGCACCTGCAGGATCAGCCGGGCCTTGAGGCCCTCCTGCCGCAGCGCCAGCGCCACGCGCACCATCGCCACCTTGATGATGTCCGCCGCGGTGCCCTGGATGGGCGTGTTCATCGCGGCGCGCTCGCCAAAGGAGCGGGTGTTGTAGTTGCTGCTCTTGAGCTCGGGCAGGTTGCGCCGCCGCCCCAGCAGCGTGGTCACATACCCCTGCTCGTGCCCCAGCTTCACGCAGCCGTCCATGTATTCCTTGATCCGGGGGTATTTTGCAAAGTATTTTTCGATGAACGCCGCCGCCTCCTTGCGCGTCACGCCGATGTTGCGCGCCAGGCCAAAGTCCGATATGCCGTAGACGATGCCGAAATTGACGGCCTTGGCCGACGAGCGCATCTGCGGCGTCACCTCGGAAAGCGCCACGCCGTACACCTGCGCCGCGGTGCTGGCGTGGATGTCCTCGCCCTTTAGGAAGGCGTCGATCATGTTGCTCTCGCCCGCCATGTGCGCCAGCACGCGCAGCTCGATCTGCGAATAGTCCGCGTCCACCAGCACGTTGTCCGCGCACCGGGGCACGAACACCTTGCGCATCACGCGGCCCAGCTCCGTGCGCACGGGGATGTTCTGCAAATTGGGCTCCGCGGAGGAGATGCGCCCCGTCACCGTCACCATCTGGTTGAGCGTGGTGTGGATGAAGCCCTGCTCGTCGGACAGCTTCAGCAGCCCGTCGACGTAGGTGGACTTGAGCTTGCTGTACGCGCGGTACTGCAGCACCAGCCCCACCGCCGGGTGCGCGTCCACCAGCCCCTCGAGCACCTCCGCGTCGGTGGAGTAGCCCGACTTGGTCTTGCGGCCCGCGGGCAGCCCCAGCTTTTCAAACAGCACCGTGCCCAGCTGCTTGGGCGAGAGGATGTTGAAATTCTCGCCCGTCACCTCGTAGATGGCCTGCTGCAGCTCCTTGAGCTTCTGCCCGAACTGCTCCTGCAGCTGCGTAAGCGCATCGCGGTCCACCCGGAAGCCCTCGCGCTCCATGTCGTACAGCACGCCCGCCAGCGGCAGCTCCACCTCGTCGTACAGCTTCTCCATGCCCTGCTGCCCGAGCTTTTCCCGCTGGAGCTCCGCCAGGCGGTACAATCCCGCCGCCGACGCCGGCTGCCCCAGCTGCCGGTCGCACAGCTTCTCGACGCTGGCGCTGTCCGACGGCTCCAGCAGATACCCCGCCAGCCCCACGTCCATGCAGGGCGGCTCCATCCGCAGCCCCATGCCGTGCAGATGCGTCCGCCAGGCCTTGACGTCGAACACGCGCTTGACCGCGCCGCCCACAAGCCACGGCTCCAGCGCCTGCAGCGCCGCCTGCTCGTCCAGCCCCGGGCTGAGCAGGTCGCCCTGCAGGGGGATGCGCGCCCTGCGCCCGTCGCTGTCCGCGATCGTCAGCGCGTCGGGCTGCCGGTGCAGCGCAAACGCGCTCACCCTTCGATCTATAAACGAGGCAACCGCCTGCGCCGTGTCCAGGATCTCCTCCTCGCCCCAGCTTTCCTGCGCCTCGGGCGCGCTCTCCTGCACCGCAGTCTCCACATGCAGCCGCTCCAGCAGCGAGCGGAACCCCAGCCGCTGGAACGCCGGCACGAATTTCTCCGCCGCGGGCAGCACCGCCGCCTGCCGGTCAAACGCCACCGGCGCGCTGCGGTCGATGGTGGCCAGGCGCTTGCTCAAAAGCGCCGTCTCCGCGCCGCCGCGCACGCGCTCGCCCAGCTTTCCCTTGATCTCATCGCCGTGGGCGAGCACCTCCTCCAGCTTGTCGTACTGCCCCAGCAGCTTGAGCGCCGTCTTTTCGCCCACGCCGGGGATGCCGGGGATGTTGTCGGAGCTGTCGCCCATCAGGCCCTTTAGGTCGGGCACCTGGTCGGGGCGCACGCCGTAGCCCTGCAGCAGCGTCTCGGGCGTCAGATCCTCGATCTCCGAAAGGCCCTTGCGCGTGAACCACACCCGCGTCCGCTCGCCGATGAGCTGGAAGGAGTCGCGGTCGCCGGTGACGAGTATGGACTCGGCGCCCATTTCGCCCGCGCTGCGCGACAGCGTGCCCATCAGATCGTCGGCCTCCCAGCCCGCCAGCTCCACCTTCTGGATGCCGATCTCGTCCAGCGTGTCGCGCAGCATCTGCAGCTGGGGGCGCAGCTCCTCGGGCATGGGCTTGCGGCCCGCCTTGTACTCGGCGTACTGCCCGTGGCGGAACGTCGGCGCGTGCGCGTCCAGCGTCACGATCAGATAATCCGGCTGCGCATCGCCGATGACCTTGAGCAGCATATTGAAAAACCCGAACAGCGCGTTGGTGTACACGCCGTCCTTGGACAGCGCCGGGATCGCGTAAAACGCCCGGTGCATCAGCGAATAGCCGTCGATCAGTACCAGTCTGTCCATCCAGGAAACCTCCGCATCACAGTTTTCTCTATTTTATAGTATACCACAGTTTTGGGCGCACAAGGAGATGCAAACGCCCGCGCCGAATTCTTTTTTTGTAGGAGTGTCAAACATAGGTAACAGTCAGAACAAGTGGAGATAGTCAGAAAGGACATCATTGGGAGAGCGCAGGCCGAGGCAGGTCATGATGTGGTTGTTGGATGCCCGCTGGTAGCGGGCAAGCTGCGTGCGGCCATC
>JAXEXP010000016.1:0-12087 GCA_034113365.1 Candidatus Spyradocola sp. | reverse complement strand
CGCTGGAGAGCGTGCGCATGAGGGCGCGTCCGGTCAGGCTGCCGCCCGCGCCGCGCAGCGTCACGCGCGCCGGTTCGTGCAGATCGGTATTGGCCAGAGTGATCGTGACCGTGCCGTCCACAGTGCCGTATACCTTTGCGCCGAGGGACTTGAGGAAGCTGACGACGGCGGCGTCGGGCATGTCCTTCTTCTCGCAGGTGATCACGGCGGCGCGGGGCGATACGGCGGTGAAGAATTTCTCGCTCAACGCATTTTTGCGGCCGTGGTGGGGGACCTTGAGCACATCTACTGGCTGCGGAGAGGCGGAGAGGTATTCGCCCAGGCGCTCGGCCTCCGCATCCCCGGCAAAGAGGAAGGTGATCTCCCCATAGGTCAGGTGCGCGAGTATGGAATAGTCGTTGGATTGCGCGTAGACGGCCTTATCACCCGGCAGCAGCGTCAGTGCGCCCGCGCCGAAGGTCAGCTTTACGGGCTGCGCGGGATGCTCCGGCACGATGCCCAGCTTGTCCAGTGCGGCGATGTATTGGTCGTACTGCTTGTTGCCCTTGACGTAATCGGGTGCGTATACCGTGCCAATGGGGATGTTTTCCATCACCACGTCCGCGCTGCCGATGTGGTCCTTGTCCAAGTGGGTCAGCAGCAGGAAATCCAGGCTGGAGATGCCCTCGGCGCTCAGAAAATCCAGTATGTACTGCGCGTCGCCCTGGTTGCCCGTGTCGATCATGGCGGCGTGGCCGTCGGCCTGCAGCACGATGCAGTCCGCGGCGCCGACGGCCAGAAACGTCACCTTGAGCTCGGGCAGCGCGGCCTCAGGGGCGGGCGCAGAACAGCCCGTCAGCAGCAGCAGGGGCAGCAGCGTAAAGGTCAGCAGCTTGCGCATGGGGAAAAACACCTCCCTGCGAAATAAAATACCCCCGCGGACGGCCTGTCAACCGCCGCGGGGCGAAATAGGTTACGCGATTTCGTTCTGGAAGGCCACAAGGGTCGCGTCCTGCACGCCGGGGACGTTCAGCAGATTGTCCACCAGGTTGGAGCGATTGCCCTGCAGGCGCAGCTCCAGCGTCATCTCGATGCCGTTGCGCGTGGCGGTCTTGGACTTGAGCTTGTAGCGCTGCACCATCTTGTTCACCGCGCCGGTGACCTCCTTGGAGTAGCGCTCGTCGTAGTGCACCACGAGCAGGTAGTTGTGGCCCATGTTGTTGCCCACAAAGGACAGCACCAGCATGATCGCCGCGATGACCAGCGTGCCGATGATGGAGAACAGCAGGAAGTTCGCGCCGACGGTGATGCCCACCGCGATGGCCCAGAACATGTAGACCGTATCCATCGGGTCCTTGACGGCGGTGCGGAAGCGCACGATGGACAGCGCGCCCACCATGCCCAGCGACAGCGCGGGCGCGGAGGAGATGCACATGATGATCAGCGTGGTGACCATGGACAGCATGATGAGGGAAATGTTGAAGCTGTGGCTGTAGAGCACGCCGCGGTAGGTCTTCTTGTAGATGAAGTAGATCAGCAGGCCCAGCACAAAGGCGATGCCCAGCGAGATGAGTATGTTGGGCAGCGTCAGGTTTTGCGTCGAGAGCGAAAAGCCCTGCAGGAATTTGTCCTTAAAGACGTCGGAGAATGTGGTGGTGTTGTTCATGGAATGGTTGCCTCCTCCATTGATTTACAGATTGAATTCATACCGGCGGCACAGCGTGTATTTGGAGATGGCGCTGCGCTGCGCGGGGATGGACGACGTGATGGGCAGTATGTACTCGGGGAACCTGCGGTTGTACTTGATCTCCAGGATCACCTGGTTCTGGTCCAGGCAAGGGAAGGTGGGCAGCTGCGGGTTGAACAGGTCTGTGGACAGATACCCCGTGCGCAGCTGCTTGTCCAGCGTCACGCGCGTCTCCTCGCAGGGGTGGATGTACGCCTCGCGCACATAGTCCACGATGACGGCGGGGCGCAGCAGCTTGGTGGTCATCATGCGGTAGACGTCCTGAATCAGCGGATGATCCACCGTCTCCAGCCCGTAGGGGTCGCCCGCGATGATCTGCTCGGCCAGCTCGCGCGAGATGCCGCAGGAGAGCTTGCTGATGTAGTCGCCCTGCTTGCTCTTGCGCTCCAGGCGGATGATGCGGTCGGAGAAATTGTAGATGCGGATGCGGTACTTGTGGCGGTGCATCACGCCGTCGAGCTTGTCGCTCATGGCGGAGTTAAAGCAGTCGTCAAAGTAGAGCGAGCGGATGTGGTACTCGCCATTGCGGTCGGCGTGCTTGTCGCGCTGCATGGTGTGGCGCAGCAGCGTGGACAGGTAGGCGGCGTCGCCCTGGCTGATGTAGTACTTCTGCTCGTGCCGCAGCGGGAGCGGCTTCTGTTCTGCCATGCGTTTCGCCTCCTTTTATTCTGTCCAGAGATCGCCGAACAGCTCGCGCATCTGCGAATCGCTCAGGTTGAAGTAGTCCTGCGCGCCCTGCAGCACGTACTGCGGGCGCTGCTGCACCCAGGTGCGCAGGCGCTCGACGTTGCGCTCCCAGGACTCCACCGAGCCCTGCTCGGGCCAGCGCTCGTAGTGCATGGCCATCTCGGGCTGCATCTGCGTGTAGTAGTCCTCGATGGAGGCGAGCATCTTGTCGGTTGTAAACACGTTGGTCATGAAGTAGGACAGGCGCTCCAGGAACAGCTGACGCATGTCGTCATTTGCCAGCAGCGAGGTGGACAGCGTGGTCTCGAATGCGTCACTCACGCCCGTGCCCTTGGGGTCGAACACATGGTTGAATGTATTCCAGGAAACGGGGATCTTTTCGCTGTTGTTCATCGCCCAGTCCATGTCGTAGAGTATCCACTTCCACTTGCCGCCGGGCACCTTGTAGTATTTGATGTTGCCGTTGTCGGAATTCGCCCAGAAGATCTCGGCGATCTGGTAGTCGAAGTAGTTCTGCACGTCCACGCGGTCGGTGACGTACTTGAGGTTCTCGGCGCTCTTTAAGCTGTTATTCTTGCAGAAGTCGATCAGCTCGCGGTATTCCTTGTAATCGCCGTTGAGCGTGCGCGCGGCGCTGTTGCCGTTGCCCTTGAGCAGGTCGATGTTGTCGATCACTTCTTCGTCGGTGATGCCCTCCCACTGGGCGACGGACCACTTGTTGACGCGCTCGCGCATGTTGTAGTGGCCCCAGTATTCGCCGTTGAGGTAGAGCACGCACACCTCGGTCTCCTGATACATCACGTCCTCGCCCAGCATGGTGTGGGTGATCATCGCGTCGCGCATGCGGGCGCGATTGTAGTCCTGCCCCGAGGAGCGCAGCACGAAGGACTTGTAGCTGTCGTAGTCGCGGTCGTCAAACAGCGCGGCGTTGAAGCGGCTGTCATCGCCGTATTCGCTGCGGGCGTACACTGCGAAGGACTTCTGATCCTGTGCGCGGGAGTATTGACCGTTGAGTTTGAAGGAACCGTCCTGTTCGATCATCCGCTCTCCGTCCTTCTCCCAGACCTCTACATGTACGGGATACTCCCAGTCCATCCAGAAGTTGGCGCCATGGCCGGGGTAGCCGTGAGGGCTTTCCTCCATATAGCCCGGGCCGTTGGCGTACATGCCCATCTCGTCGGAGAAGAGGTACTTGTCGTCCGTCACCAGCGACACCACGCGCACCGTGTGGGTGGCCTCGGTGATGTAGGTGCGGGTGGCGGTGGTGGAGGAAAGATACCCGTCGCGCACCGCGATGGCGCGCACCACGGTGTTCTTGCCGATGGACAGCGGGCCGGTGTACACCTGCGAGGACGTGGTGGGGGTGGAGCAGTCGGTGGTGTAGTAGATGGTCGCGCCCTCCTGCGCGGCGAGCGTCAGCTCCACGCTCTCCAGGTTTGTCACGCCGCCGTCATGCGAAAAGGTCGGCTCCTGGCACAGCCCGAAGTAGGCGGTGGTGGTGTTCTCCTTGCCGGGGGTGGATTCCGCGTAATAAAAAAAGCCGGTGCGGGAGGCATCGCGGCCGAAGGAGACGTCGGCCGACAGCGCGGGCACGCTCACCTTGTCTACGCAGCTGCGCGCCGCGTCGTACAGGTAGAGCACCTCGCCCGTGGAGGAGCCCTTGAAGGCCGCGCACTGCGCCTTGTATTCCTCGCCCAGCGCCTCCGCGTCGTCGGTCAGGTACACCAGCGTGCTCTGCCCCGCTTCCAGCGTGACGTCGGGAAATATGTAGCGCGCGGTGGCCGAGGGCTTGTTGGTCAGGCTGTAGTTGGACAGGCTGACCGCGGAGCCCGTGGCGTTGGTGATCTCCACCCAGTCGGGCGACTGCCCCGCGACCTCAAGCGCGGCGCTGTTGGCGGTCATGACCTCGGAGATGTACACGCCGCGGTTGTGCTCCTGAAAAAAACGGTTGGAGAGCTCGGTCTGGCTCTCCACCGTGTTTTCCATATTGGGCGTGGGGCTGCCCTCGACGGCGAACTCGCCCGTGCCGTCGGGGGAGCGGGCATAAGAAGTGTCCGCCGCAAGCTCGGGCAGCGTCACGCGGTCAAGCAGCCCGCCGTCCGCGTCGTAGAGCGAGAGGGTCTCGCCGCCCGAGGAGATGGAGAAGTTGGTGTGGGGGATGTCGGCGGTCAGGTTGTTGCTGCCGTCGGCAAACACGATCAGCCGCTCCCCGGCGCCCAGGCTCGCGCCCTCGGGGAACAGCCAGCGCATGGGCTTGTCCACGTCGTCGGACAGGCCGTAGCCGGACAGGTCGATGGTTCCGCTTCCGACGTTCACGATCTCGATCCAGTCGGGATACAGCCCCTGCTCGTCGGCGATACAGGTGGCGTTGGAGGACTGCACCTCGTTGATCTTGAGCGCGCTGCCCTCGCGCTTGTCGAAGCTGGCGAGGTAGCTGTTATGCCCCGCCTCGGTGTTCTCGTAGCCGGGGGAATAATAGGAAGTCTCCTCCCAAGCGGTGCTGTGCTTGATCTTGCTGACGTTGCTCATGGTGGAGGCGCCGGAGACGGAGTCCACCGCCGTGCTGCCCGAGAACAGGTAGAGCGTCTCGGTGGAATTGAGCTTAAAGCCCGTGTGCAGCTCGCCGTTTGCGTCGTTGCGGTTCTTGCCCGAGAGAAACACCACGCGGTATTCGCCGGGCTGCAGCGTCACGGCGGGCAGGGGGTAGCGCGTGGCGTCGTCCTCGCGGTCGGACAACGCGTAGCCCGAAAGCGACAGCGCGGAGGACGTGGAGTTGTACAGCTCCACCCAGCGGGGATAGTCGCCGTCGCCGTCGCGCACGGCCATGTCGTTTTCCACCATCAGCTCGGAGAGCACCAGGCCCGCAGCGCCTGCGGGCAGAGCAGCATCCGTGCTGCCCGCGCCGCCGTCCGAGGCGGAGTAGGCGGGGGCCAGCTGCTTGTCCTTTGCATAGAGGATCACGCCGCAGATGACGGCCACCAGCAGGAGCAGTATGATGAGATTGGACAGCTTACGCTTCATTTCAACGATCCTTTCCGAAAAAAAACGCCGTTCTTTAGCAGAATTAGTGTATCACATTCGGCATCGGTTTGCAAATCCAAGTGTTACTATATTAAGACGAATTTACAGGCGTCTGTGATGCAGAAAAACTTCCAAAAACTGAAAATTTCGCGCGGCATTGACGGAAGGAGCGGGCGGGGGTAAAATAAAGCCATTCAATCCCTCCCGGCGGCTGTGCGCGGGAGGCCTTGCGGAGCGATGCAAACCATGAAAAAAGTCAACCTGTTGTCCGCGATGCGGTCGGTGGCCACGCCGCACTCGCTTGCGCGGCTCAAGCTTAAAAAAGCGCTGACCTCGCCCTCGCGCGTGATGATGGTGGGGTTCCTGGCGCTGGTCCTGCTGGGCGCGTACCTGCTGACACTGCCCGCGATGAGCACGGGCGAGCCGCTGGCCTTCCCAGACGCGCTGTTTACCGCCACCAGCGCCGTGTGCGTGACGGGTCTTTCCGTGATCGACCCCGGCACGCAGCTGACGGGCCTTGGGCAGCTGACGCTGCTGCTGCTGATCCAGGTGGGCGGACTGGGGTTCATGACGTTTGGCACGGTGCTGCTCATCCTGCTGCGGCGGCGCATCACGCTTTCCGAGCGGCTGATCCTGTCCGACAGCCTCAACGCCGAGGGCCTGCAGGGCATGGTGAAGCTGACGATCCGCATCCTGACGGTGTCGCTTGCGGTCGAGGGCATCGGCGCGGTGCTGCTGATGACGCGCATGATCCCGCGGCACGGGCCCAAGGGCGCGTGGTACGCGGTGTTCCACGCGGTGTCGGCCTTCTGCAACGCGGGCTTCGACCTTGCGGGCGGCTTTGAGACCTACCGCAACGACTTTGTGGTGCTGGTGGTGGTGATGCTGCTCATCACGGTGGGCGGCCTGGGCTTTTCGGTGCTGTTCGACCTGGAGAAGAGCAAGGGCCGGTGGCAGCGGCTGTCGGTGCACTCCAAGCTGGTGCTGGTGATGAGCGCGGCGCTGACGCTGGGCGGCGCGCTGCTCTACGGCGTATTCGAGTGGAACAACCCCTCCACCCTCTCCGGCGGCATCCATCCGCTGATGAAGCCCGTAAACGCGCTGTTTCAGGCGGTGACGGTGCGCACCGCGGGCTTTCAGACCATCCCGCAGACCGGCCTTACGCCCCCGGCGCTGGTGATGACGCTGCTGCTGATGCTCATCGGCGCGTCGCCCGCCTCCACCGGCGGCGGCATCAAGACCACCACGTTCGGCGTGTTCTGCCTGCTGGTGTACAACGTGCTGCGCGGGCGCAGCCGCATCGTGGTGTTCCGAAGGACGGTCAATCAGTCCACCGTCAACCGGGCGGTGGTGCTCACGACGCTGGCGTTGCTGCTCATTGTGCTGGCGCACATCGTGCTGTCGGTGCTGCTGCCCGCGTCGGATACCGTCAATTCCAGCAACCTGCTCTACGAGGTGATCTCGGCGCTGGCCACGGTGGGCCTGACCGTGGGCGTGACGGGAGAGCTGACGACGGCGGGAAAGCTCGTGATGTGCGTTGTGATGTTCACAGGCCGCGTGGGGCTGATGACCATCGCCTTCGGCCTGACGCGCCGCCACTGCAAGGGGCGCAACAGCCTGTCCTATCCCGAGGGCAGGATCATGATCGGATAATTATTGGAATAAAGAGGTGCGGATATGAAGCAGTTTGTGGTCATCGGTCTGGGCCGGTTCGGAACGTCGGTCGCGACGGAGCTTTACAAGATGGGGCATGAGGTGCTGGCGGTGGACAACAACATCGAGCGCGTGGAGGACGTCGCCGACAGCGTCACCCACGCCGTGTGCGCCGACGCCACCGACGAGGCGGAGCTGGCCGCGCTGGGTCTGCGCAACTTCGACGTGGCGGTGGTGTCCATCGGCACCGACCTGCAGGCCAGCATACTGGTTACCATGCTGTGCAAGGAGCAGGGCGTCAAATACGTGCTGACCAAGGCCAAGAGCGAGACGCACGCCAAGGTGCTCCAGCGCGTGGGCGCGGACAAGATCGTGTTCCCCGAGCGCGACATGGGCGCGCGCGTGGCCTACAACCTCGTCTCTACCAATATTTTGGACTACATCGAGCTGTCGCCCGACTACTCGCTGGTGGAGATCGCGGTGCCCAAGGACTGGGCGGGCTGCAGCATGAAGGAGCTGAACCTGCGCGTGCGCTTCGGCATCAACGTCATGGCCATCCGCCACCCCGACGGCGGCATCACCGTCGCGCCGCAGGGCATCGACGTGCTGGCCAACAAGGACGTGCTCATCGCCATCGGCGCCAATTCCAGCATCACCAAGCTCGAGAGCCTGACCGGAAAGTAACTGTTGCAAAGACTTAACACGGGAGCGGAGAAATCCGCCCCCCTTTTTTATTGACAGCCCGCCGGGATGCGCATATAATAGACGAGGATAAACAATTGGAAAACCAAATGTTGAATCTTAAAACAAAAAAAGGAGGCAGGACATGAATCAGTATTTACTTCTGACCATGGGGTTTGTATCCAACCTGCACCGAAAGATCACGATGGACGCGTTCCACGCGGCGGACATCAAGCGTTCGCAGCCGTGGATACTGGACTATCTGGCCGAGCACGACGGCGCGATCCAGCGCGAGCTGGCCGAACGGGCGCACTTTGACCCCGCAACCATCACCGCAGCGCTGGTGCGCATGGAGGAGGAGGGCAAGGTGCGGCGCGAGAGCGTGCCGGGGGATAAGCGTGCGCAGCGCGTGTATCTGACCGAGCTGGGACGCGAGAAGCAGCGCTATGTGCAGGCGGTTTTTGCACAGGTTGAGGAAAAGGCGCTGCGCGGCTTCACCGAGGAGGAAAAGAAACAGCTGGGCGAGTATCTGGCCCGCTTACAGAAAAATCTGGCAAAGGAGGACGACGAATGAAGAAAATCGTCAAATACATCAACGGCTCATGGCCGCTCGTGTTTCTGGCGCCGCTGCTGATGGTGCTGGAGGTCATGTGCGACCTGATGCAGCCGACGCTGATGAGCGAGATCGTGGACGTGGGCATCGCCAGCGGAGAGATCTCCATGGTGTGGTCTACGGGGATTAAGATGTTGGGCGTGGCGCTGCTGGGCATCGTCGGCGGCGCGGGCTGCACGATCCTGTCCTCCAAGGCCAGCTTTGACGCGGCGGCCCGCCTGCGCCAGGGCATGTTCGACAAGATCCAGACCTTCTCCTTTAAGGAGATCGATAAATTGCAGACCTCGTCGCTGATCACCCGACTGACCAACGACGTGACCATCATGCAGCAGACGCTGCGCGCGGTGCTGTGCATGATGGTGCGCGCGCCGCTGACCTGTGTCGGCGGCCTGGTGATGGCCATCGCCATCAGCCGGCAGCTGTCGATGATCTTCGTGGTGGCCATCCCCGTGCTGGCCATCGCCGTGACCATCGTGGCGCTGCACACCTTCCCCATGTTTGCCAAGATGCAGCAGAAGATCGACCGCGTCAACACCGTGATGCGCGAAAACCTGCTGGGCGTGCGCGTGGTCAAGGCCTTCGTGGGGCAGGAGAAGGAAAAGGAGCGCTTCCAGGGCGCCAACGAGGACCTGATGAACTGGTCGCTGCAGGCCATGAACCGCATGATCGTGCTGATGCCCATCGTCACCGCCGTGATGAACTTCTCCGTGGTGGCGCTGCTGTGGTTCGGCGGCAATCTGGTCAACATCGGCCACCTTGAGGTGGGCAAGATCATGGCGTTCATGACCTACCTGATGCAGGTGCTGGGCAGCCTGATGATGGCCGTGATGATGATGATGCAGTTCTCCCGCGCAAAGGTCGCGGCCGACCGCTGCGCCGAGGTGCTGACCACGGAATCCTCCATCGTGGATCCCGCAAAGCCCAAGGAGGTTACGGATTTCACCGTCCGCTTCGACCACGTCAACTTCTCCTACAACGACACCGACCCCGAGCCGGTGCTCAAGGACATCACCTTTACCGCAAAGCCCGGCCAGCGCGTGGGCATCATCGGCAACACGGGCTCGGGCAAGTCCACGCTGGTGTCGCTCATCCCGCGGCTGTACGACGTGACCGACGGCTCGGTCAGCATCGGCGGCGTAGATGTGCGCGACCTGGATATGGACGCGCTGCGCCGGCACATCGGCGTGGTGCTGCAGGAGAGCACGCTGTTCTCCGGCAACATTGAGAGCAACCTGCGCTGGGGCGGCGGCGACTGTCAGGAGGATCGGCTGCGCCATGCGCTGGACGACGCGCAGGCCACCGAGTTCGTCTCCAAGCTGCCCGACGGCATCGGCTCCATCGTGGAGCAGCGCGGCAAGAACTTCTCCGGCGGGCAGAAGCAGCGCCTGTCCATCGCCCGCACCTTCGCCAAGGAGCCGGACATACTGATCCTGGACGACTCCACCAGCGCGGTGGATACCGAGACCGAAGCCAAGCTCCAGCAGGCGCTGCGCCGCAGGGTGGGCAGGGGCGTCACCTTCGTCATCGCCCAGCGCGTGTCCGCCATCGCCGACAGCGACCTCATCCTCGTGATGGAGGACGGCGCCATCGTGGGCCAGGGCACGCATCAGGAGCTCATCCGCAATAACGAAGTCTACCGCGGGATCGTCGCATCCCAGTGGGGAGAGGAGGCGATCGCGTAATGCCGCCGAGAGGACCTATGGGACCCGGCCCCGGAGGACCGGGAGGGCGCGGCGCAATGCCCGTTCGCGCCAAGGATGCAAAGGGCACGATGAAGCGCCTGCTCAAGTATGTATCCGAGCAGCTGCCGCGCGTGATTCTCATCAGCGTGCTGTGTGCAATTACAGCGCTGATCTCCATCCTGACCAACCGCATCGCCGGCGTCGCCATCGACGACTACATCGCCGTGGGCGACATGGCAGGCCTTGCCAAGCTGTGCCTGGGGTTGCTGGCCATCTATCTGGTCAACATCGTGTGCAGCTACCTGCAGAACACCAACATGATCGTCGTGGCGCAGAAGACCTCCTTCAAGCTGCGCAAGGATCTGTTCGCGGCGCTGAGCCGCCTGCCGCTGAAATACTTTGACTCGCACTCCAGCGGCGACATCATGTCCCGCCTGACCAACGACGTGGACAACATCTCCAACACCCTGTCCCAGTCCGTGACGCAGTTGTTCTCGGGCATCATCAACATCATCGGTACGCTGGCGGCGATGCTGCTGCTCAGCCCGATCCTGACGCTGATCTCGCTGATCGCCATCCCCGTGATGCTGCTCATCACGCGCGCCATCGCGAAGATCTCGCGGCGCTTCTACCGCGAGCAGCAGAAGAACCTGGGCGAGCTCAACGGCTACATCGAGGAGATGGTGTCCGGACAGAAGGTCATCAAGCTCTTCTCGCGCGAGGAGGCCAACAAGGCGGACTTCTCCGGCATCAACAACCGGCTGCGCCTCAGCGGCACCAAGGCCGAGATCATCGCCGGCGTGATGGGCCCCTTCATGAACATGATCAACAACATCACCTACCTGATCGTGGCGGTGGCGGGCGGCTATCTGGTCATCAACTCCGTCACGGGCGCCATCACCGTGGGCGTGGTGTTCTCCTTCCTGCTGTACATGAAGAACTTCGCGCGCCCCATCTCCGAGATCGCAAACCTGTTCAACACCATCCAGTCGGCGCTGGCGGGCGCGGAGCGCGTGTTCCAGGTGATGGATGAGGAGCCCGAGCTGGACGCGCCCGACGCCAAAGACGTCACCGACATCGAGGGCAACATCGAGATTAAGGACGTCACATTCTCCTACGTCCCCGGTAAGCCCGTGCTCAAGCACGCCACCATCACCGCGAAAAAGGGCGAGCAGGTGGCCATCGTCGGCCCCACGGGCGCTGGCAAGACCACCATCATCTCTTTGCTAACGCGCTTCTATGACAAGGACAGCGGACAGATACTCATCGACGGCAAGCCCATCGAGTCCATCACGCGCAACTCGCTGCGCCGTACCGTGGGCATGGTGCTGCAGGATACCTACCTGTTCTCCGAGAGCGTGCGCGAGAACATACGCTACGGCAGACTCGACGCCACTGATGAGGAAGTGGAGCGCGCCGCGCGCATGGCCAATGCGCACTCCTTCATCATCCACCTGCCGCAGGGCTATGATACCGTGCTGGCCGACAACGCGGGCAACATCTCGCAGGGACAGCGTCAGCTCATCGCCATTGCGCGCGCGATCCTGGCAGACCCCTGCCTGCTGATCCTGGACGAGGCGACTTCCTCCATCGACACGCGCACGGAGATCAAGATCCAGGACGCGATGCTCAAGCTGATGGAGGGGCGCACCTCCTTCATCATCGCGCACCGCCTGTCCACCATCCGCAACGCGGACAAGATCCTGGTCATCAACGCCGGCGAGGTCGTCGAGCAGGGCACGCACGACGAGCTGCTGGCCAAGAATGGCTTCTACGCCAACCTGTACAACATCCAGTTCAAGACCGGCATGGCCATCTAAATGGACACAGGGCACTGAGAGACCCCCGCGCCTCTGCTGCGGCAGAGGCGCGGGGGTTCGTTCTATCGGAGTGCCCAGCGCAGCCGGGGGCCCGCCGCAGCCGTGTTTTGCGGGGCAAAAAACCAGGTGGGCGCCCCCACGGCGCGCGCCCCCCGCCCAGCCCCTCAGGCAGGGCGGCTGCGGCGGGGGGGGCCCCCGCCCCCC
>JAXEXP010000015.1:0-4701 GCA_034113365.1 Candidatus Spyradocola sp. | reverse complement strand
TGCCGCACACGAATTTTTCTGTATCGGAAGCGATTTTCCATCGGCCTATGGTTTGACAACGGATGAAATTCAGTAGTTATCCATCTGTATTCTTCCTTGCTTACAGAAAATCGCTCCTCGACGGGGTACACGCCCCCGCCTGCGGATTGAACATGAAGGGGCTGCGGCCCCTTCATTCATCCCCAGGGAGCTCACCCTTGTTTTTTGACAGTCTGACGATACGGTGTTAGCGCACCGTATCGTTTTTTTGCTGTCCAGGAGGGGCGTGCGCGACATCGGGAGGCTGTTCACTCGCTGCGGTTTGCGCGCAGGAGGGACTGGAAGTAGGGATTGGTGCGGGTGAGCTCGTCGTAGGAGGCGCAGCCCTGCAGTGCGCCGCCCTGCAGCAGGCAGATGCGGTGGGCGTGGCGCAGCGTGGTCAGCCGGTGGGCGATGAGGATCACGGTGCGGCCCGAGAGCGCGGCGAGCAGGCTGTCCATCACGCGGCGCTCGGTGACGGCGTCTAGGGCCGAGGTGGCCTCGTCCAGTATGAAGATGCGGGCCTCGGGGCGCAGCAGCAGGCGGGCCAGGGCCAGGCGCTGGCGCTCGCCGCCGGACAGCTGCGCGCCCTTTTCGCCCACGGGGGCGTCAAGGCCCTGCGGCAGGCGGCGGACGAGGTCGCCCAGGCACATCGCGTCCAGCGCGGAAAGCAGCGTTTCGTCGGGGATGGGCGCGTCAAAGGCCAGGTTCTCGCGCAGCGTGCCGTCGAACACGGGCGGCTCCTGCGGCGTGTAGGACACGAAGCGGTAGTAGGAGGGCAGGTAGAGCGTGGACAGGTCCGCGCCGTCCACCGTGACGCGGCCGGAATCGGGCGTGAGGAAGCCCAGCAGGAGCTTTACGCAGGTGGACTTGCCCGAGCCGGACGCGCCCGCGAGGCCCAGCACCTGCCCGGCGGGGATGTCCAGCGTGAGGTCGCGCAGCACGGTTCTGCCGTCCAGCGTGCAGCAGACGCGCTCCAGCGCCAGCGCGCCGCGGGGGACGGAGGCCGCTTCGCCGTCCAGCATGCGGGGCGTGTCGGGGGCGGAGAGGATCTCGTCGTAGCGGGCGAGGGCCACGCGGTCGAGCCTGTACTGCACGTAGAGCACGTTGAACACCGCGATGGGCTGGTAGGCCTTGTCCACCAGCGCCGTCAGCGCCACGAAGCCGCCCACGGTCAGCGCGGAGCTGAAATAGGCGTAGAGCAGGAAGCCGATCTTGACCAGCGCCACCAGCAGCGCAAAGAGCGTGAAGAACAGCTCGTGCACCAGCAGCATGCGCGTCTTGCCCGACACGATGCCCTCGCGCGAGCGCTCGGCGGCGGCAAGCTCGGGCCCGTACCGGCGGTTGACGCGGAACACGGCCAGCTCCATCAGCCCGCGCACCAGGCGGCCCGACAGCGTCTCCTCGCCCACGAGGATGCGGCTCTTGATGCGGTAGAGCGCGCGCAGCAGCAGGTTGGACACCGCAAACACCGCAACGTAGCCAGCCAGCAGCCACAGCGTCACCGTGCGGTCGATCAGCGCGATGAACAAGAGCGAGGACAGCATCTCGGGCAGCAGCTGCGAGAAGAGCTGCAGCCAGAAGCCGAACACCACGTCCCGCCCCGCCTGCGCGCCCGACTCGATGCGCTGCACCAGAGAGCCGGTGCCCAGGGTGACGTAGGTGCGGAAGTCCAGCGTCTCCATCTTGCGCAGGGCGGCGAGCTTGAGGTCGAGGTAGATGCCGTTGGAGAGGCGGCCTTCGGGCAGGTTGAGCGCGTAGTTGACCAGGCACAGCGCGAGCAGCGCCCCGCCGTAGGCGAGGATGAGCGGCAAGGCAAGGGATCGCGCGGTGAAGGCGTCCAGCACGTCCTCCAGGAGGCTTGCGCAGAACGCGGACAGGAACGCCGCGGCGATTCCGAGCACCACAAAAAGCGCCATCATCGGGTAGTGGCGCCGCAGATATTTTGAGCAGAGTTTCATTTTACAGTACACCCCTTGTATTGATGCCGGGGCGAACCGGGAATTGCTGGTTCGCACCCTGACCTGACGGCAATTCTCATCAAGCCAGGGCGTTAACTCGTTTGCGGCCGTGCATGGCGCTCACCTGCTCTCTGCATAAATTCACAGACAGTATAGCAGGGCGCGGGGCGCGATGCAAGCGGTTTTTTACAAAGCATTAACCTCATACGGAGCAATTCGTGTTGCATTTTTATGCAAAAGGATGTATACTACCCAATACCATCCAATTTTGCGGAGGAGTTGTAAAACCATGATCAAGGTCTCTCTCGTCGGCGCGACCGGATACGTTGGGTTGGAGCTGGTGCGGCTGCTGTCCCGCCACCCGCAGGTCGAGCTGGTCTATCTTTCTTCCCAATCCTATGAAGGGCAGGACATTGCGGACATCTATCCCTCGCTCAAGGGCACGATCAGCCATGAGCTCGTGGCGCTGGACGTGGAAAAGTTCGCGGCCGACAGCGACGTGGTGTTCACCTCGCTGCCGCACGGCGCGTCGGACGTGGTCATCCCCGCGCTGGTCGAGGCGGGCGTGAAGGTCATCGACATGTCGGGCGACTTCCGCTACGACGATGTGAAGGTGTACGAAAAGTGGTACGGCACCACGCACAGCCGGCCCGACCTGCTGGACGTGTCGGTGTACGGCCTGCCCGAGCGGCATCGCGACGCCATCAAGGCCGCGGGCCTGGTGGGCAACCCGGGCTGCTACACCACCTGCTCGATTCTGGCCGCCGCGCCGCTGCTGGACGCGGGGCTGGTTGAGCACAAAAACATCATCATCGACGCCAAGAGCGGCGTCACCGGCGCGGGCGCAAAGCCCAGCCAGACCTCGCACTTCTGCGAGGTGGACGAGAGCATGAAGGCCTACAACGTGGCCAAACACCGCCACACCTCCGAGATCGAGCAGGAGCTTTCCAAGGCCGCGGGCGACGACATCCTGGTGTCCTTTACGCCGCATCTTGCGCCCATCAAGCGCGGAATACTGGCGACCGTGTACCTGAACCTGAAGGACGGCGTGACGGCGGCGGACGTCGCGGCGGCGTATGAAAAGGCCTATGCGGCCGAGCCCTTTGTCACCGTGATGGAGACGGGCAAGCTGCCGGAGATCAAGCACGTGGTCGGCTCCAACCGCTGCGCCATCGGCTTTGTGGTGGACGAGCGCCTGCAGCGCGTGGTGGTCTGCTCGGTGATCGACAACCTCATCAAGGGCGCGGCGGGGCAGGCGATCCAGAACATGAACCTGATGTTCGGGCTTGACGAGGCCGAAGGGCTGCCGATGGCGGGGATGTATCTGTAAGGTAAATATATAGTTCGGCAGGGATTTAGTGCGTCTGGGGTGGGGTTGGCGGTTGGCTGACACCTCATCAGTCGCCTGCGGGCGACAGCTTCCCGCTCCGCACCGTGCTTCCCCTTTGGGAAAGCCCGGTGTTCCGGTCGGCTTATTCTCCATAAACAGTCCACTGGACTGTCTATGGAGAAACGCTCGACCTACAGGGCTTCGCCCCTCCGGGTGTACCCTCAAGGGGAAGCCAAAGGATGTTTCCCGTAATGTATCTGTAAGCGAATATGCAGCCGGGCTGCATAAAAATGAGGAGAAACACAGAGATGTATAACGATATTCTGGTGGAAAAGGCCAATATACTCATCGAGGCGCTGCCCTACATCCAGCGGCTGGCGGGCAAGACCGTGGTCATCAAGTACGGCGGCAACGCGATGGTGGACGAGGAGCTGACCAACAAGATTTTGCAGGACGTGACGCTGCTCAAGTACGTCGGCGTCAACCCCATTCTGGTGCACGGCGGCGGGCCCGACATCAACGCGGCGCTGAAAAAAATGGACGTCAAGTCCCAGTTCCACAACGGCCTGCGCATCACCGACGGCGAGACCATGGAGGTCGTGCAGATGGTGCTGGCCGGCAAGCTCAACAAGAACATCGTCTCGGCGCTGGGCAAGCTGGGCGGCAAGGCCATCGGCCTGTGCGGCAAGGACGCAAACCTGCTGGAGGTCGTAAAAAAGCCCGTGACCAAGGACGGCGTGGACCTGGGGTTCGTGGGCAACATCGTCAAGGTCAACGTAAAGCTGCTGCAGCTGCTGTCGGCGGACGAGTACATCCCCGTCATCGCGCCGGTGGGCGTGGACAAGGAGGGGCAGAGCTACAACATCAACGCCGACACCGTCGCCAGCGAGATCGCCTCGGCGCTCAAGGCGGAAAAGCTGATGTTCCTGACCGACGTGGACGGCATCCGCATGGACCCCGCCGACCCGCGCACGCTGATCTCCGCCATCTCGGTCAGCGAGATCGAGGAGCTGATCTCCTCGGGCGTGATCACCGGCGGCATGATCCCCAAGGTGCAGGGCTGCGTCAGTGCGGTGGTCAACGGCGTCAACCGCGTCCACATACTGGACGGCACCATTCCGCACCCCATCATACTGGAAATCTTCACCGACAAGGGCATCGGCACCATGGTGCACGCGGGCTGAGGAGGGAACGACATGAAGCTGGATGAGATCCGCGCGCTGGATCAGAAGTATTTTATGAACACGTTCGGGCAGCGCATGCCCGTCGCCTTCGACCACGGCAAGGGCGCCAAGCTCTACGACACCGAAGGGCGCGAATACACCGACTTTTTCGCGGGCATCGCGGTCAATTCGCTGGGCTACGCCCACCCCAAGATCGTTTCCGCCATGA
>JAXEXP010000014.1:0-13270 GCA_034113365.1 Candidatus Spyradocola sp. | reverse complement strand
ACGCTCCCCTGCCAGGCCGCCGTGCCAGACGGGGCCCACGGTGTGGATGACATAGCGGCAGGGCAGGCGATAGCCGCGGGTCAGCTTGGCCTCGCCCGTTTGGCAGCCGCCCAGCGTGCGGCATTCGGCCAGCAGCCTCGGCCCGGCCGCGCGGTGGATGGCGCCGTCCACACCGCCGCCGCCCAGCAGCGAGGGCCGGGCCGCGTTGACGATGGCGTCCACGGCAAGGCGGGTGATGTCGTCCCGGATGATCTCAATGGGCATGGTGTCCCCTCCCTTATGCTTGTAGTACCAGTATAGCGCATTTGACGGCGCTGTGCAAAGGCTTGGGGCGGGAAAATAAGGATTGCAAAGGCGGCGCGTTGGAGGTATTCTGTTAGGGAGAGCCCGCGTGTGGGCTTTGGTCGAACTGCATTTATGGAGGGCAATATGAGGACACTGTATCTGGACTGCGGAATGGGCGCTGCGGGCGACATGCTCACGGCGGCGCTGCTGGAGCTTCTCCCCGACCGGGAGGGGTTTTTGAAGGAACTGAACGGGCTGGGCATCCCCGGCGTTGAGGTGGCGCAGGAGCCTTGCGTCAAGTGCGGCATTCGTGGAACGCATGTGACGGTGCTCGTGAACGGCGTGGACGAGGCGGATGTGATGCACGAGCAGGAGCATCATCATCCTCACGATGAGGAGGAGCACGAACGCCATCACGATGAGGAGGAGCACGAGCATCATCATCACGACCATGAACACGAGCATGAGCATGAACACGAGCATCACGACCACGACCATGAGCATCACGGCCACGACCATGAGCATCACGGCCATGAGCATGCGCATCATCACAGCAGCGTGCGGGACATCGGCGCGGTGATCGACGCGCTGCCGGTGTCGGAGAAGGTGCGCGGGGATATTCATGCGGTGTACGGGCTGATCGCGGAGGCGGAGAGCCATGCGCACGGCGTGCCGGTGACGGAGATCCACTTCCACGAGGTGGGGACGATGGACGCGGTGGCGGACGTGACCGCGGTGTGCCTGCTGATGGAGCGCCTGGGTGTGGAGCAGGTGGTGGTATCGCCCGTGCACGTGGGCAGCGGCCATGTGCACTGCGCGCACGGGATCCTGCCGGTGCCCGCGCCCGCGACGGCGTTTATACTGAAGGGCGCGCCGATTTATGGCGGCAAGGTCAAGGGCGAGCTGTGCACGCCCACGGGAGCGGCGCTGCTCAAGCACTTTGCGGCGCGGTTCGGCGACATGCCGGTGATGCAGGTGGAGGCCATCGGCTACGGCATGGGCAGGAAGGATTTTGAAATGGCGAACTGCGTGCGCGCGATGCTGGGGCAGACGCAGGAGGGCGGCGGCGAGGTGGCGGAGCTGGCCTGCAACCTGGATGACATGACGCCCGAGGCGCTGGGCTTTGCGCAGGAGCGGCTGCTGGAGGCGGGCGCGCTGGACGTCTGGACGGTGGCGGCGGGCATGAAGAAGAACCGCCCGGGCGTAGTGCTGAGCGTGCTGTGCAGGCCGGAGGACCGCGAGAAGATGGCGGGGCTGCTGTTCCTGCACACCACGACGCTGGGCGTGCGCGAGCAGCTGTGCAGGCGGTACACGCTGGAGCGCAGCGTGGTCACCGAGGACACGGCTTACGGGCCGGTGCGCCGGAAGGTCGCGCAGGGGTACGGCGTGACGCGCGAGAAGGTGGAATACGAGGACGCGGCGCGTGTGGCGCGCGAGCAGGGCGTGAGCCTTGCGCAGGCCGAAGCGCTGCTCAGAGGGTAAGGAGGATCGGCATGGCGCAGCAGCGGTATCCGCACATATTCAGCCCCATTCGCATCGGCGACGTGGTGTTCAAGAACCGCATCTGGTCGACGCCTGCGGGCGTGCATCTGCTGTACGGGCGCGAACCGTACCCGAACGAGCACGTGGCGGACTACTACTACGAAAAGGCGAAGGGCGGCGCGGCGTGCATCACCTACTCCGCGCAGAACATGGACTTTGAGATGCCCTACGACGCGGTGCACGGCGCGGACAACATACTCAAGTACGAGAGCCACCGGTTCTTCAGCGAATTCACCGCGGGGATCCATGCGTGCGGGGCGAAGGCGTCGCTGGAGCTGCTGGCGTTTGCGCACCACGGGCACGACCTGCATGGCAACCGCATCACTTACTCGGTCAACGGCGACCTGGAGGGGGACGGCTCCCCCACCGTGGCCTTCACGCGCGACGCGTTGGAAGCCATCGCGGCGACCTACGGCGACGTGGCGCAGGCGGCGCTGGAGTGCGGGTTTGACATGCTGCTGATCCACGCGGGGCACGGGGTGTGCATCAGCCAATTTTTGTCGAAATACTTCAACCGGCGGACGGACGAATTTGGCGGGAGCCTTGCGAACCGGCTGCGGTTTTTGCAGATGATACTGGACGCGATCCGCGCGCGGGTGGGGCGGAAGCTGCTCATTGAGCTGCGCATCTCGGGCGACGAGATGTTTGCAGAACCCGGCGTGGGCTACAAGATCGGGGACTGCATCGAGATGATCAAGGCAGTGCAGGACAAGATCGACATCGCGCACATCTCCAACGGCATGTTCTTCTCGGGGACGGGCGGCGTCACGCATCCCACGGAATTCCTGCCCGAGGGCGTCAACGCGCACCTGGCGCGCGCGGTCAAGCATTGCCCGGACATCCACATCCCGGTGCTGACGCTGGGGGCGTTCCAGTCGCCGGAGGCCATTGAGGAGGTGCTGGCGACGGGCGGCGCGGACCTGGTGGGTATGACGCGCGGGCTGATCGCCGACGCGGCGCGCGTCAACAAGTGGCGCGACGGGCGCGACGACGAGTGCATCCCCTGCCTGCGGTGCCTGCACTGCCTGGAATACGGCAGCGCGGCGATGTTCAGCTGCTCGGTCAACCCCACGGTGGGGCGGGAGTCGCGGCTGCCGCACATCGTCAGCCCGGTGGACAGGAAAAAGCGCGTGGTGGTCGTGGGCGGCGGGCCTGCGGGCATGCAGGCGGCGATGCAGTGCGCCGACCGCGGGCACGAGGTAACGCTCGTCGAGCGCAGCGGCGAGCTGGGCGGCAAGCTGGTGTTTGCGCGGCAGGTGTCCTTCAAGGGGTGTCTGGCGAAATTTCTGGAGTATCAGGTGCGGATGGTGCGCAAGAAGGGCGTGCGCGTGCTGCTGAGCACTGAGGCGACGCCGGAGCTGATCGAGGAGCTGGCGCCCGATGCGGTGATCTCGGCGGTGGGCGCGGAGGCGCTGCGGCCTGGGATCCCGGGTGTGGACGGCGCAAACGTGATCACCGCGGAAGAGGCGTATGGGCTGGCGCAGATGCGCGATCTGGGGCGCGTGGCGGTGCTGGGCGGCGGCCTGGTGGGCTGCGAGACGGCGCTGCATCTGGCGCTGGACAGGGGCTATGCCGGGCGCGTGGCGCTGCTCGAGATGGCGGACGGCGTGGCGAAGGACGCGCAGGAGTTCACGCGGGCGGCCATATTGGAGCGCATGGACGGCACTGTGGAGGTGCATGTGAACGCGCGATGCACGGAGATCCGGCCGGAGGGGCTTGTGTTCGTGGATGCGGACGGGCAGGAGCAGTTGATCGAAGCGGACACGGTGCTGCTGGCGGCGGGCATGCGCGCGCGCATCGACGAGGCGATGGCGTTTGCGGGGTGCGCGGCGCAGTGGGCGCAGGTCGGCGACTGCATCAAGCCCGCGAATGTGCTGATGGCGGTGCGCACCGGTTTTGATGCCGCGAATCAGATCTGATCGCGTGGAAACCACGGTTTCTGTGGATATATGCGCAATCGTTCATGTGTTTATGGATCGTTTTTAACGTTTCCTGTGTTACTTTTCGTGGAACTTGGTTGATTTTTTCGCCGGGTGTGATAAACTTGGGTTGTTTGCCGGAAACATGTCCCCACACGGCGCCCCGGCGGAAAAGGAGAATCAATGGAACACACACATCAGCATTTCGGCCTGTTTGGCGCATGGATCGAGGAGCCTCTGGAGGGGCTGCTGGAGCGCGCAGGCCTTTCGGAGAGCCTGACGCACTTTCTGACCCATTCCCTGACGGATTTTCTCGAGATCGCGGTGCTGCTGCTGGTGGTCGTGGCGGCGGTGAGCTACCTGCAGACCTACATCCCCTACGACCGCATGAAGGACAAGCTCAAGCGGCTGCGCGGGCTGCCGGGCTACGTGCTGGCGCTGGCGCTGGGCATGCTCTCGCCGTTCTGCAGCTGCTCCATCATCCCCATCATGATGGGCTTTCTGGTGTCGGGCGTGCCGCTGTCCTTCTGCCTGGCGTTCCTGACGAGCGCGAGCTGCCTGAACCTGACGGCGCTCTCGGCGATCTTTGCGCGGTTTGACCTGAAGTTCGCGGTACTGTACGCGGTGTGCGGGCTGGTGATCTGCGTGGTGAATGCGGCGGTGCTGGGGCCGACGGGCGAGCAGCTGGTGCGGCTGGACAAGCTGCTCGCGGTGCACCACCACCATCACGACGAGAACACGGTGGGCTCGCGGTTGAACAAGGCGCTGTGCTCGGCGGGGCTGACCTTCCGCAACGTGTGGCTGTTCCTGCTCATCGGCGTGCTGGTGTCCTCCGCCATCGCGGTGTTCGTGCCGCAGCAGTGGATCGAGGCGGCGCTGTCGGGCAACGTACTGGCGCTGCCGCTGGCCACGCTCATCGGCGGGTGCCTGCACTCGGACGTGTTCTCGGTGCTGCCCATCGTGCAGACGGCGTACGCGTACTCGCCCGCGGTGGCGCTGACCTTCCTTCTGGCGACGATGCTGTTCTCCATTGCGGAGTGGGCGCTGCTGTCGCAGGCGTTCCGGGGAAAGCTGATCGCGCGGTACTGCGCGCTGCTGCTGGCGCTGGCGCTGCTCAGCGGCGTTGCGGCGCTGTTCCTGCTGTAAAACGGATAGAAAAAGACCGCGGGTTCCGGTTGCGGAGCCTGCGGTCTTTAGTTTATGCGCTCGACGGTGATGGCGCCTGCTGCGCTGCCGGTGACGCGGACGGGCGCGCCCTTTTCGATGAAGGCGGCGGCTCGGGCGGGGCAGCGCTCCTCGCCGATGCGCACGATGCCCTGGGGCTTGAGGTCCGTCACGGCCACGCCCGTCTCCCCGGGGGCGGGCAGCGCCTGGGCGGGCTGCTCGGGCGCGAGGGTGTCGTCGAGGCGGATCTTCTGCATCATGCGGGTGCGGGGCAGGCGGTGCAGCGTCACCGGCAGCGACAGGGCGGTGAGCACCGCGCAGCCGCAGAGCGTGAAGAAGAACTGGGCCAGGCCGTCCGCGGCGATCCACAGCGACAGGAGCAGCAGCACGAGGCCGATGGCGGCGAGCGGGCCGAAGCCCGTGATGAAGGAATCCATCAGCATCAGCGCGCCGCCGACGGCCGCGAGCAGCAGCACCGCCCACGGCGTCGCGCCGGAGAGCACGCCCGGCAGGAAGCAGCCCATGTGCAGCGCCACGCCGATGACGCCGCTCGCGCCCAGGCCGGGGCTGACGGCTTCGTTCATCAGCAGCATCATGCCGACTGCGAACAGCAGGCCGCCGATCCATTCCACGCCGGACTGACCGGCTATAAATTTCTCCAGCAAGGGGCCACCTCCAGGCTTTGGTTTGATTCCTTCATTGTACCATAATGGGGCGGATCGTAAACGCGTTTGCGCTCAGAATGTCGCTGGGCGTGTGCGAAATGACGGCACGGGCACAGAAAAACGGCCTGTGCAGTTCGTCTGCACAGGCCGTCCTTTTTACGTCGAAAGCGAAAATCAATACTTGCGCTTCCTTGCTGCCTCAGCTTTCTTCTTGCGCTTGACACTGGGCTTCTCGTAATGCTCACGCTTGCGGACCTCGGCCAGGACGCCGGACCGGGCACACTTGCGCTTAAAACGCTTGAGAGCGCTCTCAAGGGATTCGTTTTCCCCAACGCGGATTTCAGACATTGTTTTCCCTCCCCTCGCGCATACCGTGATGCCACACCGGGCATATTTTGAGTACATATTATTATACCGTCAAACCGAGCGGCCTGTCAAGCGAAAAGCAGGTTTTTACAAAAAACAAACATTCGCCGTCAACAACACGCACCCACCATGCCAATGTGGTGAACATATCAAGTATAACACAGCTCTTTCCATAAATCCAGAGGTTTCGAAGGCTTTTTGAAAAGAATTTTTTGTGAACGGGAAGTTTGCGCTTGTGCGGCTGCGCGTCAGGATTTATAATGGTTATGGATTTATTCTGGAAGGAAGTGTCAAATTCCGTGATACTGACGGCTGACTATCTGATCACTGGCGACGGCGTGACCGTCATCGAACAGGGCGGCGTGCGCATTGAGGGCGACAAGATCCTCGAGGTTGGCCCCGCGGCGCAGCTGATCGCGGCGCATCCCGAGCAGGAGGTGCAGGCGCATCCCGGCTGCACGCTGATGCCCGGCATGATCGACCTGCACAACCACCTGGCCTACATCTACGGCCGCGCCGAAACCCCGGATTTTGAGAAATACCCCGCAATGCAGGGCTTTTTCGTCGCGCAGCGCATGGAGGATACGCTGCGCGCGGGCGTGACCACCATCCGCGACGTGGCCTCCCCCAACTACATGGGCGTGGCGGTCATCAAGGGCCGCAGGTACGGCTTCCTCAAGGCGCCGCGCGTGTTCACCGCGGGCAACGGTATCTGCATGACGGGCGGTCACGGCAGCGGCTTGGACGGCAGCGTGATGGAGTGCGACGGTGAGTGGGAGGTGCGCAAGGCGGTGCGCACCAACGCGCGCGAGGGCGCGAACTGCATCAAGATCCTGACCAGCCACGGCTACCGCGGGCTGGAGATGAGCCAGGAGGAGATCAACGCGGCGGTGGACGAGGCGCACCGGCTGGGGCTGCGCGTGGCGTCGCACGCGGGCTATGATCCGTCCATCCAGATGAGCATTGACGGCGGCTGCGACACCATCGAGCACGGCACGCACCTGACGATCGCGCAGGCGCAGCAGATGAAGGCGCACGACCAGACCTGGGTGCCCACCATCTACGTGTTCGACTACTGCTACCAGCTCTACACCGAAATGGGACTGACCAGCGCCAACGAGATCTACCGCTACCTGGAGGAGGCCAACGCCTGCTACAGGGACAACTTCAAGGCGCTGTACGACACGGGCGTGCGCGTGGCCTGCGGCACGGACACCGACTGCTGCGATCACCCCAAGGCGACGCCAGTGTGGGTGGAGTGCGACTACATGGTGCGCTACGGCATCACGCCGCTGCAGGCCATCGAGTGCGCGACGAAGAACGGCGCGGAGGCGCTGGGCATGGGCGACCGGCTGGGCCAGCTCAAGGCGGACTACATCGCGGATGTGATCGCGGTGCAGGGCAAGCCGCACGAGGACGTCAAGGCGCTGGAGCACGTCAGCGCGGTGTACCAGGAGGGCAAGCGGGTCGAGTTGTGAGGCCGGATTTGTAGATCGTCGTTACTGCGGGCGAAATCACCTCATCAGTCGCCTGCGGGCGACAGCTTCCTCTCGAGGGGAAGCCATGGGTTCACAGTTTGCTGTTTGAGAAGGTTAATCGAGCGAAAAATACGCCGCACGGGAGGAGATTTCTTCTGTGCGGCGCTGCTTTATGCCTCCAGGAGGGTGCGGAGCTTTTGCATGTCCATTTGCATCAGGGTATGGGTGGCGCGGATGGCGGGGTCGTAGTCCGGGGAGATGTTGGAATGGATGTAGATGGTGTCCAGACCCACGGACTGCGCGCCGGCGATGTCGCTGTGGCAGTCGTTGCCGACCATGACGCAGGAGGCGAGGTCGAGGTGGTAGCGGTCGAGCAGCATCCGGAAGAAGCGCGGGTCGGGCTTTTTGACGCCGCAGTCGGAGGAAATGAGGATGCCGTCGAAATATTTGGCGATGCCCAGTATGTTGAGCTCGCCCGCGGTGAAGATGCGCTGGGCGTTGGAAAGCAGGTAGACGCCTCTCCCCTGCTCCCGCAGCGCGGACAGGAGCTCGGTGGTGCCGGGATAGAGGCGGAGGTAGTCGGTGGTGAGCACGCGGAAGAGCTGACCGGCGTGGACGGCGAGCGCGTCGTCTGCCGGGACGCCCTTGCGCGTGAACAGCGCGGCGAACACCGTCTCGATGCGGATCTCGGGGTGGGCCTCGTGGCTGTACTGCGGGCCGGAGCTGCCCTCGGCGGAGAGCTGCTCATAGGCGGCGCGCAGCTCCTGCGGGGCGTAGGCTGCGCCGTAGTAGCCGTAGAAGAGCGCCAGTTTTTCCCAGACGGCGGGGGCTTCTTCGTCGGTATGGATGTCCACGAGGGTGCCGTAGAGGTCGAATATGCAGTTTCGGTACATGCGGCTTCCTCCTTTTCTCCGAAACAAAGCAAGGGAGCGCCCCGGTTTTTGGGGGCGTTCCCTTTGCGGTTTTAGGTGAAATTAGTCCTTCCAGGAGAAATCACGGTAGAGGAAGCCAGAGAACTCGTTGTACATGGGGCCGTAGTTCAGGTCGCCGTCGAAGGCGTAGAAGTAGGTGTTGTAGAACAGCGGGATGTAGGCGTTGGACGCAGTGGCAGCCTGCATCGCGGCGTGGGTGGTCGCCTCATCGGTCATGGCGTTGAATGCGGCGGTGACGGACTCGTCGGTGATGCCGGCGAGGTCGATGCCGGACTCCATGTTGAACATGTCGCCATAGGAGTTGAAGTTGGTGGTCAGCGCGATGGAGATCATGCCCAGGTCGAAGTCATAGGTGAAGTAGCGGGAGGTATCGGCCACCTGCTCGATGTTGATGATGAAGTTGGCCTGCTCCATGGTCTCCTTCATGACCTCACAGGCGGAGACCCAGTCGGTCTGGGCGCCCATCACGATGAGGGTCAGCTCGCACTTGTTGCTCTCGGAGTAACCGGCCTGCGCCAGCAGCTCGTTGGCCTTGGCGATGTCCATGTCGTACTTGGGGCAGACGTCCTCCGCCCAGTACTTGATCTGGGGGTTGGCCAGGTTGTAGGCGGGGATACCGGCGTCGCTGGTGCCGATGGCGGTGATGTCAGCACGGTTCAGCGCGTAGGCGACGGCCTGGCGCACGTTGGGATCGGCAGTGGGCGCGCCCTCGGTGCAGTTGTTGATGAGCATGGTGACGTTGTTGACCGAGAAGGTGTAGGTGCTGACGTTGGAGTACTGCTCGAGCAGCTTGAAGTTGGAGGCGGTGTAGTTAGCAAGGTCGATGTCGCCAGCTTCGAAGGCCGTCTCAAAGCTGCCGGAGACGAACTTGAACTTCAGGGTCTTGATGTTGACGTCCTGATAGTAGTCGTCGTTGCGGGTCAGGGTGACGTCGCCGTTGTCCTTCTTCTCGACGAACTTATAGGGGCCGGTGCCGTCGGCGTTGAACTTGAGGTCCTCGTCCATCGCGGAGATGATGCTCTCGCAATAGGACTTGTTGAGGATCTTCATGACCTGGATGTAGGGACGCAGCGCGTCGAAGCCGTAGCCCTGGTCGCCCATCGGGAAGGACATGGTGAAGGTCTTGTCGTCGACGACGTCCAGCGTCACGGCCTGGCTCAGCACGGAGCAGAGCGTGGAATACTGGCTGCGCTCGAGGGAGTACTGGATATCCTCCATCGCAAGCGGATCGCCGGAGTGGAACTTGAGCCCGTCGCGCAGCGTGAAGGTGACGGAGCCGTCGTCGTTCTGGGTCATGCTCTCGGCCACGCACCACATGTAGTTGCCGTCGTTGTCGATGTAGAACAGCGGCTCGTAGATGGCGGAGAGGACGCTGTCCTCGACGGAGAGCTTGAACAGGTCGGGGTCCACCGTGGTGGGCTGGTCGTTGAGCGGTATGGTCAGGGAGCTGTCGGCCTTGCCGCTGGTGGTGGGCTTGGCCTTGCCGGTGCTGGCGGCGGGCTGGTCGTTAGCGGTCTCGCCGGAGGGAGACTGCGCATCGGACGCGGCCGGGGTGCTGCTGGAGCACGCGACGCAGCTCAGGGCGAGCAGCGCAACGAGCAGGAGCGCGATCAGGGATTTGAGCTTCTTCATGGGTTCTCACCTTTCCTTATCTATTCTACGACGGGCGAGATTGCCCGGCGCAACGATCAAAGCGCGGATGTACGACGCTTGGATGTCAGGCAAACAGGTGGCACTTGACGATGTGGTTCTCCTCCACCTCGTACCACTGAGGCTCCTCGGCGCACTTGGCGGTGGCGTAGGGGCAGCGGCCGCGGAAGCGGCAGCCCGCCGGGGGATCCACGGGCGAGGGCACGTCGCCCTCGAGGAGTATGCGCTGCTTGTTCTTCTTCTCCTCCGCGGTGAAGGCAGGGGTGGCGGAGAACAGCGCCTGCGTGTAGGGATGCGCGCGGTTGCGGTAGACGCTCTCCATGGTGCCGCGCTCGACGACCTGACCCAGGTACATGACCAGGATCTCGTCGCTGATGAAGTGGACGATGTTGAGGTCATGCGAGATGAACAGGTAGGTCAGCTTCAGCTCGTCCTGCAGGTCCTTGAGCAGGTTGATGATCTGCGCCTGGATGGAGACGTCCAACGCGGAAACCGCCTCGTCACAGACCACGAACTCGGGATCGGTGGACAGCGCGCGGGCGATGCAGATGCGCTGGCGCTGGCCGCCGGAGAACTGGTGCGGGTAGTTGTTGGCCTGCTCGGGGAACAGGCCGCACATCTTCATCAGGCGCTCCACCTTGGCCTCGCGCTCGGAGCGGGAGGATGCGAGGTGGAAGTTATCCAGGCCCTCGGCGATGATGTCGCCGGCGCGCAGGCGCGGGTCGAGCGAGGAATAGGGATCCTGCCAGACCAGCTGCATCTTCTTGACGTAGGGCTTGCGCTCGCGCGCGGAGAGCTTGGTGATGTCGCGGCCCTCGTAGAGTATGGAGCCGGAGGTGGGCTTGTAGATGTTGAGCAGCATTTTGCCCACAGTGGACTTGCCGCAGCCGCTCTCGCCCACCACGCCCATGGTCTTGCCCTTGGGGACGGCGAAGTTGACGCCGTCGGCCGCGTGGATGAAGCTGGTGGGCCGGCCGAAGGAATCGGTCTTGGCGGGGAAGTGCATGGTCAGATCCCTGGCCTCGAGGAAATAGTTGTTGCTGCGCTGGTATTCGTTCTCGTCATTGGAGAAACCGCTCTTGAGCTTTGCCAACTACTTTTCCTCCTTCCAGTGGTAGCAGGCCACGCAATGGCCCGGCTGCGCCGTTTCAAACTCGGGGAACACGTCGCCGCAATCCTGGGCGGCATAGGGGCAGCGGTTGTTGAAGGGACAGCCCGTGGGCATGTCGGCCAGCGTGGGGACGCTGCCGGGGATGACCTTGAGGCGGTCGCCGGTGTAATCGGGGCTGGGGTGCGAATCGATGAGGCCGCGCGTGTAGGGGTGCAGCGGATGGCTGAACAGCTCGTCCACGGGGGCCTCCTCGCAGATGCGGCCGCCGTACATGATGATGACGCGGTCGGCCATCTCGGAGATGACGCCAAGGTCGTGGGTGATGAAGATGATGGAGGTGCCGACCTCGCGCTTGAGCTGGTTCATCAGGTCGAGCACCTGGGCCTGGATGGTGACGTCCAGCGCGGTGGTGGGCTCGTCGCAGATGAGCAGCTGGGGCTTGGTGACCATGGCCATGGCGATCATCACACGCTGGCGCATGCCGCCCGAGAGCGTGAAGGGATAGGCCTTTAGGATGCGCTCGGGGTTGGGGATCTTGACGTTTTCGATGGACTCCAAGCACCGCTTGTAGGCGTCGGCCTTTTCCATGTGGGGATTGTGCACGCGCAGCGCCTCCATCAGCTGGTCGCCGATGGTGAACAGCGGGTTGAGCGCCGTCATGGGCTCCTGAAAGACCATGGAGATGCCGTTGCCGCGGATGGCGCTCAGCTGCTTGGGGGACATCTTGAGCAGGTCCTTGCCCTCAAAGAGGATCTCGCCGGTGGGATAGAGCGTGCGGCGCTCGGGGTTCAGGCGCAGGATGGACATGCAGGTGACGGACTTGCCGCACCCGCTCTCCCCCACGATGCCCAGCGTTTCGCCGCGCTTGACCTCAAAGGAGATGTTGCGCACCGCGTGCAGGGAATGCTTGCGATCGACCTTGAAATCCACCGAGAGGTTGTTGACCTGAAGCAGCGTTTGATTCTGTTGTTCCATACCTCTCCTCCTATCTGCCCGTCTTGGGGTCGAAGGCGTCGCGCAGGCCGTCGCCCACCAGGTTGATGGACAGCGCCGTCAGCGCGATGGCAAGGCCGGGGAAAATGGCCATGTAGGGCGCCGTGCGCAGATAGCCCTGCGCGTAGTTGAGCATCGCGCCCCACTCGGGCGAGGGCGGCGTGACGCCGATGCCGATGAAGGACAGGCCCGCTGCGGAGAGCATCATCGAGGAGATCATCATGGTGGCCTCGACGATGATGGGGTTGATGGCGTTGGGCAGCACGTGCTTTATGACGATCTTGAAGGGGCTGGAGCCGGACACGCGCGCGGCGTGGATGTAGTCCTGCTCCACGACGCCCAGGATCACGGAGCGGATGTGCAGCACGAAGCCGGGGACGGAGACGATGGTCAGGGTGACCATCATGTTGAACACGCTGCCGCCCATGATCGCGAGGAACATCATCGCAAGCAGGATGGCGGGCACGCAGTTGATGACGTCGATGACGCGCATGATCAGGAAGTCCGCCTTTTTGCTCATGGCGCATACCGATGCGATCATGGCGCTGATGATGAGCGAGACGAGCGTGGCGCCCGCGCCGATGCCCACCGAGATGCGGCTGCCGTGCAGCACGCGCGCGAACAGGTCGCGGCCCAGGTTGTCGGTGCCGAACCAGTGCGCGGCGCTGGGCGGGGACAGGCGCGCGGAGGAATCGTAGGCGGTGACCATGGAGGCCGGCGCGATGAGATCGGCAAAGAGGATGCCGATCAGTATGATGATGAGCAGCACGGCGCCCACGTCCGCCGCCCAGTTGTGCACATAGCGCTTGAACACGTCTGCGGCCAAACTGCTCCGGCTGTGATGCACCAGTTTTTTGAGCTTTTTCTCGTTCATTTCTTGTACCTTGCTCCAATCTTGGGGTCGATCAGCGCGTAGCAGACGTCCAGCACCACCATGGCCGCCATGAAGATGAAGGACAGGACCAGCGCGCAGGTCATCACCACGGGCACGTTCTTATCGTTGACGCCCGTGAGCATGTAGGTGCCGATGCCGGGGATGGTAAAGATCTGCTCGACGATGACCGAGCCGCCCATGGTGCCCGCAAGGCCGGTGATGAGCAGCGTCAGCACGGGCATGGAGGCGTTTTTGAGCGCATGCTTCCAGATGACGCGCTTTTCGCGGCAG
>JAXEXP010000013.1:0-4682 GCA_034113365.1 Candidatus Spyradocola sp. | reverse complement strand
TGACATCGCCGACCAGCGCCACGATCTTGTCGTTGGCGACCAGCTTATTGTAAGCGTTGACGGCCTCGGTGGGGTCGCCCTTCTCGTCGTAGCAGACATACTTGATGTTCGCGCCGTTGGCATTGAGCTCATCGAAGGCGAGCTGGATGCCGTTGTTGGTGGCGATGCCGTAGATGGACACGTCGCCGGTCAGGGGGGCCAGGCCGCCGATGACGATGGCGCCGTCGCTGCTGCCGGAAGCACAGCCGGTCGCCATGATCATGAGCATGGCAGCCGCCATGATGAGGGCCAGTACACGCTTTTTCATAACATGAATCCTCCTGTTTTGATTTACCCGGGTACAGCAGTGAAGCTGTCACCTATGTTCAAAGAGTATACTCACCCGCCAAACGTCGTTCTATCAAGTTTTTGTTAATTTTAGAGAATATACAGCGTGACAACCCGTTTTTTTACACTTTATGTGCGCTCAATGAAGGTTTTTATGTCGTCCAGAGCGTATTCGCGGCTGTGTACCTCCAACTGACAGCCCGCGGGCAGCGTCTGCAGCACCGCCTCCTCCGCCGCCTGCCGCGCGCGGAAGTACTCCAGCAGACCGTCAAAGTCCATGCCCCCTCTGCGCCTGCCGTAGGGAGAGCCGGCAAGGTAGCTGAGCATCGCCTCGTACCACGCCTGCCGCCCCTGCTCGTCCACGCGCTCGCGGCGCACATGGTCAAGGCTTGCCGCAAGGTCGCGCGGCGTCAGCCGGATCAGCCGGAAGGCGTCCAGATCCATCCGCGCCGTCATCTCCCGGTAGAACGCCACGATGCGCTCGGTGGAATACAGCCGGTACAGCAGCAGCTCGTCGATGATGTTCTGGAAGAACGAGCACTCGAACACATATCCCCTGCCCGAGAACGCCGTAAGCCTCCCCAGCACGATGCTGCGGAATTCCTCCTCGCTCCTGCGCCCGCCGTAGAGCTCGAACTGCTCCATGTACGGGTAGAACGTGCCGTCCTCCGCCTTCACGCGCGTGTACGCCACGATGTACTTCTCCCCCTCGCGCGCCATGTTCGCCTCGATCTGCTGCGCAAGGTCCGGATACTTCGCCAGCGCCGCGCGGTACTGTTCCCCGTCCATGTAGGCGCACCATGCCAGCTCCACCGGCGAGATGTCCCCCTCCCGGCAGCAGCGGCAATCCGGGTATTCGCGCTCCAGCATCCCCAGCAGCGTGGACTTGCCGCTGCCCGGCACGCCCTCAAGATAGATATTTCTGTCCATGCTCTCTCCTTTCACGCGAAGCGGATGCGCCTCGCGGTGCCAACCCCCGTGATGAGCTGCGGCAGACGCCCGGTCAGCATCGTGTCCGCATCCTCATGGATGTGTCCCGCCAGCACCAGCCGGATGGAGGGCTCGCCGAGTATGGTTTCATACGCTTCGTGCGTCGCCGCGTCCTCCTTCTGCTGCTCGTAGCGGTAGGGCGAGTAACTGCCCAATAACTCCTCCGGCACCGACAGCAGGCACACCGGCGGCTTGCCGTGGTACAGCGCCAGCACCTTTTCGTAGGCGTCCGGGCTGTACAGCGGCGTGTGCACCATCAGCACGATGGGCAGTCCCTTCTCCACCTCCGCCTTCAGCGCCCGCAGCTGCCAGGGCTCCACCCGGTAGTACGAATTGTCCAGCGCCACAAAGTTCACGCCGTGCATCACGCGCGCGGAAAAGCGGATGTCGTTGGCAAAGCACGCCTGCACGCGCGCAAGGCTGCGCTCCCGGTAGGCCGCGTCCTCCTTCGCCTCGCCCACATACAGGCTGAATTCGTGGTTCCCCGCCGAAAAGAAGCAGTCGTTCTCCGCGACGAACCGCGCCGCAGCCGCAAGGTTCGCCTCGGACACAAAGTCGGTTAGATCGCCCGTGTGCAGTATGGGCGCGCCCATTTCTCTTGCCAGCGCCGCCACTTCCTCCAGCAGCTGCTGCGCATGGGGGAACAGCGCCGCCCGCTTCTGTGCCAGCTCCAGCTTGCGCCCGCCGTCCTGCTCACGCTCGTCCGCCAGCGTCAAATGCGTGTCGCTGATGTGCAGCACCTCAAACGGCCGCTCCGCCCCGATGCGGTATTCGTGCTCCAGAACCCGCATGTGATTTCCTCCTTCACTCCCGTTTCTCTCTCCGATTGCCATTTTCGTCAAACTCCCGCCGCAGCGCCCGCTCCGTGGGGAAGATCGCCCCGATCAGCGGCACGAGCTGCGCCAGGCACACGATGCTGCCCACCAACCCCACCGCATCCTCGCCTTTTCCCCACGCAAACAGCAGCGGCAGCACCGACAGCGGCAGCATCCACAGCCCCACGCGCAGCCACACCCTGCCGCAGTGCTCGTGCGCAAAGCGCCAGGTGTCCATATTTTTCATGGACATCGGCGTGCGGTATCCCACCAGCGCATTGATTTTTTTCGGCGCATGCCCGCGGAACACCGCCCCGCATGCAATCATCACCGCCGGGATCAGCAGATCCATCGCCAGCATGAAAACCCAGAATCCCATGCTCACGCCTCCAGCATTTCGCGCAGCACGGGGTACAGCGCCCGCGCCCACGCCGCGCACCCCGCCGCATCCGGATGCCCGCCGTACCGCGCATTTTGCGGCTCCTCCGCGCTCTTTGCCAGCAACAGTGCCGCGTCAAAGAACGCATCCGCCTCGCGTTTCAGCTCGCTGCGCAGGTAGGCGTTGACCTCCTGCCACACCCGGGCGTGCGCCTCGTCGTAGTCAAAGGGCGGCACGGTCTGCAACAGCACGCGGCAGCCCGCCTGCTTCAGCCTGCGCACGATGGCCGCAAGATCGGCCTTGATCTGCGCCGCATCGTGTCCCTGATTGATGTCGTTGACGCCGTAGCACACCACCACCGCGTCGTTGTGCTTTGCCTTGTACAGCCATGCCCCGTCCGACGCCGCGTCGCTCGCCCTGCCGTACCCGATGCCCAGGTTCCAGCAGGCCGTCTCCTCCCCGAGCATGTCCGCCAGCACCGCGTTCCAGTGCGCATAGGAGTTGGGCTCCGTGCCGATGCCCTGCGTGATGGAGTCCCCCAGGAATCCCACGCGGTGCCGCACGTCGCGCCTGCACCCCACCCGTCCAGGCAGCGGCATGCGCCTGTCGAAGCGCCACGTCCGACCGTCCCAGGCGAAGATGGGTAGCAGGCTCTCCTCGTGGTAGGGGATCATCGGCCCGGAAAACGCCATCTCCAGCACCAAAAACTCCCCCGCGGCAAGCTGCATCCGCACCGGGTCGCTCTCAAAGAACTCCCCCGGTGCCACCTGCTTTTCCGCCTTTCCCGCAAAGGTCAGCGGACGCACGTCCTCCACCGCCGCCTCGGGGCAGACCTCCTCCCCGTGCCAGTCGAGCGCCGCGCAGCGCCCCACGCGCGCCTCGTGCAGCGTCCAGCCTTCACACACCAGGTTCGCGTGCGAGGCCGCGCCGTCGGCGTAGGTGCTGTCCATCAGGTTGGAGAACAGCAGCGCGTAGTCGTATTCCCCGCCCTGCGTCACACGGAAGAACGCGCGGCTCACCTTCCGCGCCTCCGAAGCAAAGTCCAGCTGATTTCCGCTGCCCGCAGCGGTATTGGACACGAACCCCTCCCGAAACACCATATCGCAGCCCTCCGACAGATTTTTGCCGTAAAATCAAATGAGGCCCCGAATGCAATGCATTCAGAGCCTGTGGTGGACCGCCAGGGACTCGAACCCTGGACACCCTGATTAAGAGTCAGGTGCTCTACCAACTGAGCTAGCGGTCCAAATGAACTATATGGAGCGGGTGATGGGAATCGAACCCACGCAGCCAGCTTGGAAGGCTGGAACTCTACCGTTGAGCTACACCCGCAGATGAAGCAATGGAGCGGTAGACGGGATTCGGACCCGCGACATCCACCTTGGCAAGGTGGCACTCTACCACTGAGCTACTACCGCATGACAAAGGATGGGGTTTCAGGGATTGGTGCGGGCGAAGAGACTTGAACTCCCACGCCGTTTGGCACTAGATCCTAAGTCTAGCGCGTCTGCCATTCCGCCACGCCCGCATCTTGAGGATCGAGATGGTGATCCATCGGGGATTCGAACCCCGGACACCTTGATTAAAAGTCAAGTGCTCTGCCAACTGAGCTAATGGATCATACATTGGCTGGGGTGGCAGGGTTCGAACCTACGAATGCGGGAGTCAAAGTCCCGTGCCTTACCGCTTGGCTACACCCCAACGTGAACCTGCCGCCGCCTGGGATCTTCGACTTAGAAGAAAAAGTGGGGTGAATAGTGGGATTCGAACCCACGACCTCCAGGGCCACAACCTGGCACTCTAACCAACTGAGCTATATCCACCATAATCAAGCCTTAGCGAAAGAGTCATGAGAATGGCGCGCCTGAAGGGATTCGAACCCCTGACCCACGGCTTAGAAGGCCGTTGCTCTATCCAGCTGAGCTACAGGCGCATACCTTCCTGGGCGGCACTCCCGCTGACGAATATAGATTATATAAGATGATCGGTTTTCTGTCAAGGGGTTTTCAAAAAAAACTGCCATAATTCTCTGTAGGAGTGTCAAACATAGGTAACAGTCAGAACAAGTGGAGATAGTCAGAAAGGACATCATTGGGAGAGCGCAGGCCGAGGCAGGTCATGATGTGGTTGTTGGATGCCCGCTGGTAGCGGGCAAGCTGCGTGCGGCCATC
>JAXEXP010000012.1:0-2728 GCA_034113365.1 Candidatus Spyradocola sp. | reverse complement strand
TAGTGGAACTCGCCGGTGCGGTCCTCGCGCCAGTACATGCGCGCCTGCGCAGCGGATTCGGCCAGCACCATGGCCTTGATGGTCTGCCCGGGATAGGCCACGGGCGAGAAACTGGGGTCATAGCGGCTGTCGTTGAAGTCGTCGGGATGGTAGTAGGTCTGGTAGTAGACCTTGACGGGGCTGCCGTCGCGTTCTGCGCTGAACAGCACCTTGAGCGAGCCCTTGCCGATGAGGTTCTTGCGGTCGGTCTGCACGAGGCGCACGGCGTCCTGGGGGCCGACGAGGGTGCGGAAGGCCTGCGTGCTGCCCGGCAGCGCAAAGTCAAAGCGCAGCGCTTCGCCATTGACCATGCGGTGCAGCTGCGGGGGCACCTCCTCGCCGTTGAGCCGGTAGCCCAGCGCGGACGAGAACGCGATGAAGTCGTTGATGGGCTCGCGCCACTTGAAGTCGATGCCGTCAAGGCCGTTGAGCACGGCGAGTATGGTGCCGACGTTGGCCACGTTGCAGTCGGTGTCCCAGCCGCACATGTTGCAGATGTTGATGGTGCGCGAGAAATCGCCCTCGCCGTAGAGCATGGAGAGCATCATCATCGCGGAATTGGGCATGATGTGGCAGTTGCCGGGGTACTTGTCCTGCCACCAGTTCTCGCGGATGTGCCACAGGCAGTAGGTCCAGTCGCGCTGCTTGTTGGCCTCCCAGAAGGCCCAGATGTCGCGAACCATCTCGGCATAGGTGCAGTCCTGGGGGATGACGGCCAGCGCGCGGCGCAGCACCTCGTAGATGTCCTTGGCGTCAAAGGCCGCAGACACCGCCGCGGCGATGAACATGCCGCCGTAGACGCCGTTGCCACCATGGGTGACGCAGGCCGCCTTGCGTGCGAATTCCGCCGCAAGCTGCTCGTTTGCCGGGGCGACCAGGCCCCAGCCGTCGATGAAGATCTGTCCGCCGATCTGCTCGGCGATGGTGTCGCCATTCATCTGCGCGGAGCCGGACAGCGGCGGCCGCGCGCCGGCCTTGAGGTTGGTATAGGCCGTGCACTCGGTGGAATAGCCGTAGGGGCCCCACCAGAAGAAGCCGTGGTGGTCGGGCGCGTAGTTGAGCAGGGTGTCCGCCACGTGGTCGGGCGTCAGGTCGCGCGAGCAGGTGAAGTCGCGCAGCGCCAACGGCAGCAGAAAGGTGCCGTTGGTGTCGTCGTCGCTGGCGAAGTTCTTGAAGGTGAACAGGTAGTCCTTGATTTCCCCTACCGTTTCCTTGATCTTCTCATAGCTCCAGCCCTCGTCGTTGGAGCCGTGGCGCACGCCGATGGTCTTGCCCAGCACGCCCGCGTAGACGCGCTCGAGATAGTCCTTCTGCAAAGGTTTCATGTCGGGTTCGTCCTCCTGTCAGAATGTAACGCCCTCGGGATTGCACAGCACCAGCGTGCAGTCTCCCTCGACGGCAAAATCCGGGATGTCTACAGGGAAGAACAGCT
This sequence comes from Candidatus Spyradocola sp., assembly GCA_034113365.1. Lineage (GTDB taxonomy): Bacteria > Bacillota > Clostridia > Christensenellales > UBA1750 > Spyradocola. Next base: position 1,257 of record JAXEXP010000012.1, on the reverse strand, counting down.
CCTTGCCCTTTTCGATGGACAGCTCGCCGCCCGCCCAGGTCAGCTTGCCCTGCCCGGCGGTGACGATGGCCACCTGCGGGAAGCCCGTGCGGTACATCGGCGCCTTGCCCTTGACGTTGAGCTCGGTAAAGGAGAAGAACTTGGTCTGACCCGGGCCGATGACGATGTTCTCCTGCCCCCAGGGGCCCTCGCGCAGCAGCTTGCGCGGCGCGCGCCACCTGCGCAGGTTCTCCTCGTAGGAGCAGCCATCATAGACGTACGCGCCCAGCAGGCGCTCGTTGTAGAGATCCTCCTCCACCGTCGCCTTGGCGGCTTCGGGCAGCGCCGAATAGGGCCGCGCGCCCAGCGTGATGTCCGCAGGCTCCTGTACCTCGATGACAAAGCACCCCTCGCCCAGCGCGTGCGGGCAGCCGCCGCCCACAAAGTAGGCCTCGCCCACCTTGACGGGGATCTTGTGGCAGAGGTTTTCCAGCGCGGCAAGGTCGTTCTCGTAGTAGTGCTTCTCCCACTCCTGACGCGTCACGCCCTCCTTGAAGCCCAGCAGGATGTAGGCCGGCTCCTTGGTGTCGTCGCGCGTGCCGATGACGTACCAGCTCTCCTCCTTGCCGTAGTCGCTGTTCCACATCTTCTTGGCCCAGGGGCGGGTGGGGTGGCACTGCAGGCCGTACTGCGCCTGCGCGTCGAGGTATTTGATGAGCATGCCAAGACCCGTGCCGTTCTGCTCCATGTGCTTTTTGCCGAGGATCTCCTCCGGGGCGAGCTGAATGGCCTCAAAGAGGAACATGCGGCGGCCGTCGGGCAGCGTGACCTCGCTGCAGCCGTAGTAGGGCTTGTCCGCGGGCGGGTTGCCCACGTGCGTCACCGAGCCGATCCATGCCTCGGAACCGGCGTCGTAGTCCACCGCGGGCGTCACGCCGCGGAATTTATCGATCTCACGGCCGCCCTTGCCGCGGATGTGGTTGGGGACCAGTTCCCAGGGCTGATGAAAAATGCTCATGTTCTGCGCCTCCATACTTGTATGTGTATATTTCTGGGTGATTTTTGTTCCACATAGATTGTACGCGCACCAACGCCCGCCGTCAAGGGGTCACAGCGCCATGGAAAACTCGATTGTAGGAGTGTCAAACATAGGTAACAGTCAAAACAAGTGGAGATAGTCGGAAAGGACATCATTGGGAGAGCGCAAGCCGAGGCAGGTCATGATGTGGTTGTTGGATGCCCGCTGGTAGCGGGCAAGCTGTGCGCGGCCATCGGCAA
>JAXEXP010000011.1:0-19678 GCA_034113365.1 Candidatus Spyradocola sp. | reverse complement strand
TTGGGATTTGAAAGTCCCACTCTTCCTCTTCTGATCGCCTTGGCCACTGCAAGCACCGCCTGCTCCTGGCCGATCACGCGCTTATGCAGCACGCTTTCCAGCTTCAGCAGCCGTTCACTTTCCTTTTCCGTAAGCTTCTTCACCGGAATTTTTGTCCAGGAGGCTACCACCTCTGCAATCTCATTTTCTCCAATGGCGATCTGTCCCTCCGACTGCTTTTGGCGGTTGCGCTCCTTTGCCTTGTCATACTTTGCGATCAGCTTATCCTGATCCTTCCGGATCCTGGCTGCTTCCTCAAGATCCTCCTCCCGGATGCACTGCTCCACCTGGCTGAACACCTGCTCAGGCTTTCCCTCCAGCACGGTCTGCCCCTTTTCCATCACGATCACGCGGTCGCCGCGCAGCGCTTCCTCCATGAAGTGCGTGATCAGCACCACCGTCATGCCCTCCTCGTCGTGCAGGCGCTGCACGGTATCCATAACCTCCTTGCGGCCGCTGGGGTCGAGCATTGCGGTGGGCTCGTCCATCAGGATCACGTCGGGCTTCATCGCCAGCACCCCCGCGATCGCCACGCGCTGCTTCTGGCCGCCCGAGAGCATGTGCGGCGCGGACGCCGCGTACTCCGTCATGCCCACGGCCTTGAGCGCCTGATAGACGCGCTGCTGGATCTCCTGCGGCGGCACGCCCAGGTTCTCCAGCCCGAAGGCCACGTCCTCCTCGACGATGGTGGCCACCATCTGGTTGTCGGGGTTCTGGAAGATCATGCCCACCTTCTGCCGCACGTCCCAGATGCGCTGCTCGTCGCGGGTGTCGATGTTGTCCACCAGCACCGTGCCGCTCTTTGGCAGGAACAGCCCGTTGAGGAGCTTGACCAGCGTGGACTTGCCCGAGCCGTTGTGCCCGATGATGGACAGCCACTCGCCCTTCTCCACCGACAGCGACACGCCCTTTACGGCGACGTCCGCGGTGTCGTCGGGGTTCTCATATTCGTAATAAACATCGCTGACGCGAATGATTTCCATGTTTCTTCTTCCTCAAACGTATTTTTACAGCGAGCGGAGGAAACCGCGGATCAGCGCGATGTTCTCCTTCTCGCGCGCCATCAGCGCAAACTGGCCCAGCGGCCCGATGTCCTCCACCTGCGCGCCGGGGTACAGGTCCTTGAGCAGCCCGCGCTCGCGCTCCTTGTAGTAGTGGTCGCCCTCGGACTCCATGATGAGCGTCTTGCCCGTCCAGCCCGCCATATCGCCCGCAAAGAAGGGCTTTTTTTCGTAGATATCGGGCAGCGCGCGGCAGTTGAGGAACACGAACTGCTTCTTGTAGACGTAGTGCTCGTAGGTCTCGGAGATGAAGGCGCGCCAGAACTGCATGCCCTCCTGCAGCTCCTCCGGGCACATGGTGTCAAAGGTCTGGTAGCCCATCTGCTGGCGCATGGGCTCAAAGGGCGCGATGGTGTAGCGCAGCACCAGCTTTCTGCGGACGGTCCAGCGCTGGCAGTCCTCGTCGGGCAGCTCGCGGCAGGGCGCACCGCAGGTGATGAGCACCTGCGCGGGCACCTCGTCCCGGTACAGCCGCAGATAGGTCTGGCTGATGAGCCCACCGATGCCGCACGCCACCAATATGGCCTGCTTGACGCCCAGCTCCTCGGTCAGCAGCGCATGCAGCCTGCGGGCGTATTCCTCCATGGTCCTGCAGGCGGGCAGCGACACCGCGATGCAGCGCATGTCCACGCACAGGTCCTGCATGTAGGGGAAGAACACCTCGCCGTGGCCCATGCCGCTGGGGATGAACACCAGCGCGCGCTCGCCTTGGCCCAGGTCCCATACGCGCCAGATCAGACCGTTCTTCTCCATCGTGCGGGCGGGATGCGCCTCCCGAAAGCCCGTCAGCCTGCGCACCGCAGGCAGCGGCGCGATCTGGTAGATGTCCTCAAAGCTCCTTGCCATGCGTCTCTCCCCTTAGTCCTTCACGATATTGGCCACCATCACCACAGGCTCCGCGCCCGGGTTCTTCACGCCGTGCTTGTGGCCCGAGTGCGTCAGGATACAGTCGCCAGGATGCGCGGTGTACTCGCTGTCGTCGTCGATGATGACCGGCTCGCCCTGCAGGATGTAGAACATCTCGCACTCGCCCACGTGCTCGTGCACGCCGATGGACGCACCCGCAGGGATGGTGATCACGCCAAACAACCGGCACTTGCCGGGCAGCTCGTCGCCGTCGGCGATGGGGCTGATGGTCACGGTGCCCTCGCCGCCGCGCATCTGGGGCTTGAGCACGTCAGGGTGCGTATTCTTCTTTACAAACATGATTTTTTCCCCTTTCTCACTTTGCGTTGCGCTCGTAGAGCAGCCGCAGGCCCTTGAGCGTCAGCTGGCCGTCGATGATGTCGATGGTGGAGGTCTCCGAGGCGATCATGCGCGCCATGCCGCCGGTGGCGATGACGCGGATGTGCTCCGACCCGCCGATCTCGGCCTTCATCTTGCGCACGATGTAGTCCACCTGGCCCACATAGCCGTACACGATGCCCGCCTGCATGTTGGTGATGGTGTTGCGCTGGATCACGCTGTCGGGCTTGACCAGCTCCACCTTGGGCAGCTGCGCGGCGCGCTCGGTCAGCGCCTCGGAGGACATCTTGACCCCGGGGCAGATGGCGCCGCCCAGGAACTCGCCCTTTTTCGAGATCACGCCGAACGAGGTCGCGGTGCCAAAGTCGATGAAGATGCACGGCCCGCCGTAGTACCGCTGCGCCGCCACCGCGTTGCAGATGCGGTCGGCGCCCAGCGCCTGCGGGTTGTCGTAGCGGATGTTGATGCCCGTTTTGATGCCCGGCTCCACCTGCAGCGGCACGATGCCGAAGTAGTCGTCGATCATGTGCTCGATGGTGTAGTTGATGGTGGGCACCACCGAGGACAGTATGATGCCCTCCACGTCCTTGGCCTCGTAGCCCGCGTGGTTCAGGAACATCATCAGCAGCACGCCGTACTCGTCGTGCGTCTTGTGCCGGTCGGTGGACATGCGCCACGCCTTTTTGAGCGTCTCATCCTCAAACAGCGCGCACTTGATGTTGGTGTTTCCGATGTCCAGCGTAAGTATCATGCCTGGATTCAATCCTTTCCCGGATGTGAAGTCTTGCTCTTTCTGCGCCCGATGCCGCGCACCGCAAGGCACACCGCCACGGAGATGACCACCGCCGCGATGCACTCGGGGATGCCGTTGGTCGCGCAGATGCCCAGGATCGTGTAGCCCACGGCCGCAGGATCCACGCCGATGGCCTCGGCGTACTGCTTTGCATACAGTATATAAATAAAGCCCATCACTCCCGCCGTGTTGGTCAGGGTGCCAGCAATGGCGCCGATGCCGATGGAGAGCGCGTGCTTTTTCGTCAGCTTCTCCAGACCGCGGAATGCGTAGTAGGCTGCCGGCCCGATGAGGATGCGCGGCAGGATGGACACCAGCGGGTTCATCATGATGGGCGCCAGCACCGATCCGCCGCTGACGGCCTTGTACAGGCTCACCAGCCCGAAGATCAGCCCGATGACGCCGCCCACGATGGGGCCCTCCAGTATCGCGCCGATGATGGCGGGCAGGTGCATCGTGGTCACGCCCAGGGGGCCGAGGGGGATGATGCCCAGCGGCGTCATGCCCAGCACGATGGATACCGCCGAGAGCATGCCGGCCACCACGAGCCTGCGCGTCTTTTCGTGGGTCTTCTGAAGCGTAGTCATATTCAGTTTCCTCCCATTCGGGTTCCGTTCCCCGGATACCCGACGATCCAAAGTTTTTGCCGCAAGGCGTGCGGCGCGCATGTGCTCCGCCCCGTCGGCACCGCGCACGGTTGCCGCAGAGCGTGTTATGTATATTTTAGACCTAAAACCGCTGCTTTGCAACAGATTCACGCGCAATTAACGCGAAGGTATGCTATAATGAAACCGAAGATAAAATAAACAGGAGGGTTTTCCCCATGAATGACAACGCAAAGCTCACCGGCCTTGCCCACATCGGCATCTTCACCGCAGACCTGGACGCCTCCGTCGCCTTCTACAAGCAGCTGGGCTTCAAGGTGGACGCCGAATGTGCGCCCGGCCCGCGCCTCACCTTCATGTCCCTTGGCACCTGCCTGCTCGAGCTGATCTGCCCGCCCGACCCCGCCGCGCTGGAGAAGCGCAATCCCAACGGCTGGATCGGCCACGTCTGCATCGAGTGCCGCCACATCGACGAGGTCGTGGCCGACTTCAAGGCCCGCGGCATCATCCCCGAAACCGCGCAGGTCTCCTATAACGAGAAGATCCTCGGCGGCATCAAGAACATATTCTTCGACGGCCCCTCAGGCGAGGCCATCGAGCTGTTCGACTACCTCAAGGACTGATCTGCTTCCCCACCGAAAGGAGGTTCCGCGTATGCCCCCCTTTGTCTGGCTCCAGCACTTTGTGCGCACCTGGTGGCCCGGCCTGCTCGTGCTGTTCGCGCTGGCTGTGCTAGCCCTAATCTACCTTATCTCCCACCTGCGCTCGCGCGGCAAGCCCAAGATCGAGCGCCGAGGCACAGGCCTTGCGGGCGGCTTTGGCGGGTTCGGTCCCATGAGCCGCTTTGGCGGCGGCGCAGGCCCCTTTGCCACACCCGGCCCGCTGCAGCTGTATGGCCGCGAGGCTGGCCGAAAAGAGCCCGAAGATCCCCGCACCCGCTGACCCAACCGCTCCCCGAAAGGAGGCCCCGTGATGTCTGACTACCTGAACCCCGCGCCCCACATGCACATCTCCTTTGTGATCTTCTTCATCGCGCTTGGCGTGCTGCTGGCCGCCGCGCTGACCCTCTACCTCGTGCAGGCCATCCGCTCCCGCGGCAAACCGCCCGTCGAGCGCAAGACCACCGGCCTGCTCGCGGGCGACCCGGGCAGCTTCTGTCAGAACCTCGGCAACGCCCCCGTGAACCACAACGCCCCGGGCATGTTCCTCATCAATTCCGTCAAAGACCCCAACAAGCCCGACGACGAGCCCGAAGATCCCCGCACCCGCTGACCCGACCGCTCCCTGAAAGGAGGCATTTTCCATGACCCGATTCTTTGCAGACTCCGTATCTTACTATTACTACGGCGGCAAGGAGACCTGGTATAACGGCCTGCTGCCCTGGATCATCGTGGGCGCAGTGTTTGCCGTGGTCATCACCATCTACATCGTGCAGGCCATCCGCTCGCGCGGCAAGCCCAAGGTCGAGCGCAAGGGCGCAGGCCTGCTGGGCAGCTACGGCGGCATGGGCGCGCCCGGCGGCAAGCCCACCGGCGCGGGCGCGATGGGCGGCGTCCCCGGCATGACCGCGCTCTACGGCAGGAAAAACGCCTCCGACCCGCCCGAGGAGCCCGAGGATCCCCGCAGGCGCTGACCCGCCCTCAGGATGCACAGCCAAAACCTGTGCATCTTTTTCGTTGACAAACCGTGCAAAACGCGGATATGTTGGAAGGGCGGCGCCGCCTGTGTTCACGGAAGCTACATATTTCTCCGTCGATTGCCCTCTTTCCAAATGAAACACGAACCGGCGCTGCTGCACTGGTTCGTGTTTTTCATTGACAAAGCGGACAAAACGTAGATATAAGAGGTAAAAAGGAATCCTGCATACGGAGGTAATGATATGAAACGCACGCTCCTCGCACTGCTCCTCGCGCTGACGCTGCTGCTCACCTGCGCAGTCCCCGTCTCTGCCGAGACAGTGACAATCCTGTACAAAGGTGGTACTGTCGCCGCGAATACGCCCTTCCAGGTCTCTCTGGGGTCCAAACCCGTCGGCACTGTTCAAATCCATTGCTATAAGGCTGGTTTGAAAACAGACGAAACATGGGTTCAAAGCACACAAAGCGGAGAGGATTTGGAGATAAAGGGCAATTACCTGACGGTGAAAGGCAAATATGTAAGCGCCAGCGATGTCGACTCTATGGTCGGCATGATGCTTACAGGTGTCGAGTACGACGCTCTGATCATACCTTATACAGAAGGGGGAAAAACGATTTACATCAGATTCGGTCTGAATAGTGATGGAGAATACGTATACGAAACAGTTTATGGTGATGGAGAGTTAGCACGTAATTTTTCTGAAGCTGAAGCATGGATCGACTATACAAAACATTTATTATATGTCCAATTTAACGGTAAAGACCAGCCGAGCGTTATTAGTTTCGATCCCGATACGGCAAGAGCAACCATCCTTACCTTTGAAAACAACCCAAAACTGCCCCCTGATCCGCTCGAGCCCGGCGTCTATTATCATTATCTTGAAGAAAAAAGTGGTTATATCATAAACTGTGTATACGCAGTCGTATGCGATACGGAAGGTGTTTATAAATCCTTCGATGGTTCTGATGTCGGGTTGAAGTTAACTTATCCTGGTTATCAATATTCACTTGCAAAGCTGACTGTGGAGAAGAACGGCGTGCTGGACGGCGCGACCTTTACCGGAGACGACTATCTCGCGGATATGGTCACCTTTACGTCCCAAACCGATAGTTCCAAAACGATTGAGCGTTTGGTGTATAAAGATGAAGAAGGTTACAAATGCATCGATGATAATGGTGTGATAAAGACGGTTCTAGTAGATAGCGCTAATACTGGGAAACTGTGGTATGACGATGAGTACTACGCGTCTTCATATTTCCGCCCGTACCCACTGATGAACAGGGTGCTGTTCTTTAAATCCGATAAATCGTTTGGTTCGGGCAATAACCCCGATAACCCGGACACCCCGGATACCCCGGACACCCCGGATACCCCGGACACGCCCGTGACGCCCGCCCCGTCCTACCCGAAGTACTACCCCGACTACGACGAGCCGACCACGGTGCAGCCCGCGCCCGAGGCGCCCGCGGCTGAGGCGGACGAGTACGTCGTGGTGTGCCGCCGTCTGAACGTGCGCCGCACACCCTCCACCCGCTACACCCGCGTGGGCAGGCTCAATCGCGGCGACGTGGTCAACGTGGTCGAGTGGGTCGGCAAGTGGACCAAGATCGAGTGGAACGGCGGCACCGCCTACGTCCACGGCAACTACATCTCCCCCGTCGATTGATTCCCATCCAGCCAAAAACGATACGGTGTGACTATACCGTATCGTTTTTCTTTGGCTTCCCCTTGAGGGGAAGCTGTCGCCGCAGCGACTGATGAGGTGTCCGTCACCCACATAACACCGTATTCTCAGCGCAAAGCCGGGCGCAGTCCTTCACCGCGTCCGGCTTGTTCTCATTCCTCCACCGTGATCTCCCCAGCGAGGCTGCGCGTGAACAGCTCCTTGATGCGCCGCGCGTCCATGCCCTGCCCCAGCGCCCACATCAGCTTGGTCATCGCGGCCTCGCTGGTCATGTCGCGCCCCTGGATCACGCCCAGCGCGAGCAGCTGCTTGCCCACCTGGTAGACGCCCAGGTCGGAAGCGTCGTACAGGCACTGCGTGGTCACCACGATGCTCACCCCGCGCTCCAGCGCCGCGCGGATGCCCCGCAGCCCCTCGTGCAGCACGTTGACGCCGCCCAGCCCGAAGGCCTCCACCACGATGCCGCGGTAGCCCATGTCCGCCAGGTGCGAAAAGATCTCCGGGTTCAGCCCCGGCGTGAGTTTGAGCAGGAACACGTCGCAGCTCAGCTCGGGCAGCAGCTGCGCAAAGCCCCGCTGCGGCTGCAGCGCGCCCCGGTCGATGGCCAGCCCATGGTTGCTCACCTGCGCCGCGTACCGCGCGTTGACGCTCTCAAACGCGTTGAACCCCGACGCGCGCACCTTCACCGCGCGGCAGCCCAGCATCACCCGCCGGTCAAACGCCAGATACACGCCCGGGTACCCCTGCGCCGCCATCGCAAAGGCGATGCGCAGGTTGTCCGGCCCGTCGGACAGCGGCTCGGCCAGCGGCACCTGCGAGCCCGTGAACACCACCGGTCGGTCGATGCCGGGCAGCATCCACGTCACCGCAGAGGCGGTATACGCCATCGTGTCCGTGCCGTGCGACACCACCACGCCGTCGAAGTCCAGCCGCTTTTCAAACACGCTGCGCGCGATGGCCTGCCACTCCGCGGGCCGCATGTTGGAGGAGTCCAGGCACATCAGGTCCTCCACCTCAATATCAAAATAGCTGCGCAGCTGGCCCAGCTGCCGCTCCATCACGTCCGAGCGGTGCGGCTCCAGCCCCTCCCCGCCCGGCAGCGACGCGATGGTGCCGCCGGTGGTCAGCAGCAGGATGCGCTTCTTTCCGTCCATCCGCAAAAAATATCCTCCGTGTGCGATGTTTTGCTCCTAGTCTGCCCAGCGCATCGCGCGCAGAACCGCGCGGTGCCACTGCAGCAGCTGCTCGTCGCGCTGGCTCTCCGTCCAGCCCGGCTGGAATACCGTCTCCGGCGTCCACAGCGCCGCGATCTGCTCCTTGCTCTCCCAGACGCCCACCGCAAGGCCCGCCAGGTACGCCGCGCCCAGCGCCGTGGTCTCCGTCACCGCGGGCCGCACCACCGGGATGCCCAGGATGTCCGCCTGGAACTGCATCAGGAAGCCGTTCGCGCTCGCGCCGCCGTCCGCGCGCATCTGGCTGAGCGGGATGTCGCTGTCCTTGACCATCGCGTCCATCACGTCGGCGTTCTGGAACGCGATGGATTCCAGCGTCGCACGGACGATGTGCGCCCGGCCCGTGCCGCGCGTCAGCCCCACGATGGCGCCGCGCCCGTACATGTCCCAGTACGGCGCGCCAAGGCCGGTAAACGCCGGCACCACGTACACGCCGCCGGAGCTTTCGATGGACCGCGCGATGCCCTCGGTCTCCGCCGCGCTGCTGACCAGCTTCATCTCGTCGCGCAGCCACTGCACCGCCGCGCCCGCCACGAACACCGAGCCCTCCAGCGCGTAATCCGTCCTGCCGCCGATGCGCCACGCCACGGTGGTCAGCAGCCCGTTGCCGCTCTCCACGGCCTCGCTGCCCGTCTGCATCAGCAGGAAGCCGCCGGTGCCGTAGGTGGTCTTGACCATGCCCTTTTCAAAGCACGCCTGCCCGAACAGCGCCGCTTGCTGGTCGCCCGCGATGCCCGCCACGGGGATCTCCACGCCCAGTATGCTCTTGTCCAGCACGCCCACCACGCCCGAGGAATCCACCACCTTGGGCAGTATGCACCGCGGGATCTCCATCAGCTCCAGCAGCTCGTCGTCCCAGTCCATCGTGTGGATGTTGAACAGCATGGTGCGCGAGGCGTTGGATACGTCGGTCACATGCGCTCTCTCGCGCGTCAGGTTCCAGATCAGCCAGCTGTCCACCGTGCCGAACAGCAGCTCGCCCGCCTGCGCCGCCACCTTCGCGCCCGGCACGTTGCGCAGCACCCACTGGATCTTGCTGCCGCAGAAGTACGCGTCCGGGATCAGGCCGGTCTTGCTGCGGATGGTCTCCGTCGCGCCCTCGGCCTTGAGCCGCTCGATCTCGGCGGCGGTGCGGCGGCACTGCCACACGATGGCGTTGCACACCGGCCTGCCCGTTGCCTTCTCCCAGATCAGCGTGGTTTCGCGCTGGTTGGTGATGCCGATGGCAGCGATGTCGTGCGCGTCGATGCCCGCCTTTTGGACGGCCAGCTTCAGCGCATCGGTCTGCGAGCGCAGGATGTCCTGCGGGTCGTGCTCCACCCAGCCGGGCTGCGGATAGATCTGCGGAAACTCGATGCCGTGCGACGCGACAAAGCGCCCGTTTTCGTCGATGACCACCGCGCGGGAGCTGGTGGTGCCCTGATCCAGTGCCACGATGTACCTCATGGAATCGCCCTCCCCATGCCGTTGTGTTTGTTCTGCCTTCATTATAGCAAAACGCGACCGTGTCAACAAGTGCGCGCGCTGCATATTTATGGAGTGAGACCAACCTCGAAAGGAGATCTTCAAATTATGGATAAGCTGGCTACATACGCACTGGTCGCCGCCATCGGCGAGATCACCAAACCCACGCGCGAGGAGCGCAACCGCGAGGGCGACCGCTGGGTGGCGCTGCGCACCCACACCGCCCCGCCCACCACCATACTCTCCCCCGACGCCCCCGCCGTCGAATCCCTCTCAGAACCCACCGCCCGACGCCGCCCCTCCCTCTATCTGGCCGTGGACGCCCACCACCGCGAAGCCCGCCGCAAGGCCGGCCTCTCCTGACGCAAACCGCCCGGGGATGCGCTAAATCTACCATCCCTGAGCGTTTTCACATTCAGAACGTCAACATCCCTTGGCTTCCCCTTGAGGGTTCACCCGGAGGGGCGAAGCCCTGAAGGTCGAGCGTTTCGGAATAAACAGTCCGGTGGACTGTTTATGGAGAATAAGCCGACTGAAACACCGGAACAGCCCAAGGGGCTGTTTCGGTGCGGAGCGGGAAGCTGTCGCCCGCAGGCGACTGATGAGGTGTCAGTTAACCACAAACACCGCCCCATACGCACCAAATCACACTGCACGCATCTCAAAAATCAATAATCCTGAGAAGAAAACAACGCCCGGGGATGTGCAAAATCCGCCATCCCCGAACGTTTTTCACATTCAAAGCGTCATTTCATACAGCCGGTAGATCTTTTTCGCCATGCTGCCCGCCATCACGTGCGCGAAGAACCAGTGCTCAAAGCCCTGCAGCTGCGCAACCAGCTCCGGCGGCGTCAGCTCCCGCTCGGCCGCAAACCGCAGCCCCGCCTCCGTAGCCAGCCCCTCCGGGTCGTCCACGCCGTAGAGCGTGTGCGCGCCCACGGTGTTGACGGGATTCTTCCACTTGGACGCCTTCGCCGCGAACACCGTGTAGCAGTCCACCAGCACGTCCAGCCGCTGAAACCGCCCGCGCAGCCGCGTCAGCAGCCCCACAAGCTCCTCCCGCGTCAGGTACATGCTCACGCCCTCCATCACCACGATGGCGTGTCGGGCCTCAGGCAGCTGCTCCAGCCAGTCGGCCTGCCGCGCGTCGCCCGCCAGCATGCGGCGGGTTTCGCTCTCGTCAAAATGCCTGCGCCGCTCGGCGATCACCTCGGGAAAGTCCAGGTCCACCCACAGGCTGCCCCCGCTCACGCGGTTGCAGCGGCTGTCCAGCCCGCAGCCGATGTGCAGCACCAGCGCATCCTCATCCTGCGCCATGCGCTCACGCGTCCAGTCGTCGAACACCGCCGCGCGCATGCCCATGGAGTAGGCCAGCCACTTGCTCTTCGCCTTGCCGTGCAGTGCAAAGCCCTCTTCCGCCCAGATGCGCTCCGCATCCGGGTCGTGCAGCAGGATGCCCCTGCGGCTGACCGCCGCCTTGCCGTACAGCGGGATGTACAGCGTCCGGTTGACCGCGTCCATCGCCCATCCTCCTTCATAGTAAACTGACCCGGAGGCGCATAGTCCCCCGGGTCAGTCGCGTTTAGTTTTCCTTCTTGTCCAGCTCGCCGGCTTCCAGCGCCTTGAGCTTGACCATGATGTCGTCCACTGCCTCGCGCTTGCAGATCAGAGAGATCTTCCCTTCCTTGCGCACGCAGTAGTTGTTGATGTCGTAGGGCAGGTATTCCACCGTCATGGGCGCCTCGCCGTTGTTGAAGGTGTAGGTCAGCGTCAGTGCGGGCTGCTGCGTCTCGTCCACCAGGCTCTTGTCGGCCAGGTTGGAGATGGTCACGCCGATGATGGACTGGTAGGCCGCCTTAAAGGCGCTCTCCTGGCACTCCTTGCCGTCCAGGAAGAAGGTCTCCAGGTAGTTGGGATTGCCGTTGGCCAGCACCTTGAGGCTGCCGTCCTCCTCGTACTGCTCCTGCCGCTCGATGCTCATGCAGTAGCTGGTGGTGCCGTCGGTGACGTCGAGCTGATCCACCGCCGTGATGGCGATGATGTTGGTAAAGGCGTCCAGGTAATGCGACACCTTGAAGTCCTCCGCGAACTCCAGATAGCTGTTGCTGATGGTAAACACGTCGCCCGTGTCGTCCACGGTGCAGTAATAGCGGTTCTCGCCCTCCAGCTCGTCGCCCAGGCGCAGCGTGCGCTTGCCGCCCTGCGTATCCGATACGATGACCTCAAACCACGGCTCGTCCAGCCCGAACTGGCCAAGGTCGCTGAAGTTGCCCTCGTAGCCGTAGAGCTTGTAGTTGCTTAAGTCTTCCACCAGCTCGCTGACGTAGCCGGAGTCCAGCCACAGCTCGTCGGGCTCAGTCATCTTCCAGGTGCCGGAGCTGGTGGTGCTCTCCACCGGCATGAAGCGGATCTGCTCCTGCCCCTTCTGCCGGATGATGATGGACTTGGTGTAGCTCAGGTCGCTGTTGAGCGTGGGCAGCGTCAGCCCGCGGTAGCGCAGTATGGAGCCGCCGAATATGTTGTAGAAGTACTGGCGCAGGATGTAGACGTCGTTTTCGCCCTTTTTGCGGCAGTAGACCTGGCCGCTCATCTCCAGCTGGTCGCCCAGCTCCAGCTCCAGCAGCTCGCCGTCGTCATACTCGACGGTGACGGCGCAGGAGGGGGTGTCCAGGCCGTAGAGGGACAGGTCGGCGACGTTCTGTTCCACCAGCTGGTCGGCCTCCATCCTGGCGGCGTTGACGAACGCGGACGAGCAGGTGCCCTGATTGACCTTGTCGTCGTCCAGCGCGTCGACGTGGTAGACGTCCTCGCCGTCCACAGTTTCCTTCGTCACGGTGAATTTGCTCTCGCCGTCCACGGTGATGCGCACCACCTGGCCGCTTTCGTGGTTGGAAAGATCCACCGTCAGATCCGCGGTCTCGTCCTGCTGGGCGGGCTGAATCCACTTGGGCAGGAACACGGCCAGCACCGCGACCACCACGATCACCGCCGCCGCAGCGGCGATGGCCACCGCGCGGTTGACGGGCTTTTTGTCCTTATGTTCCTTGCGCAGCGAGGCGCCCAGGTCGATCTTGCGCTCGGGCTCCTCCTGCGTCTCCTCTTCGGGTCTCCGTTTGTCCTCCGCCATTACAGGTGCCTCCTTCTGAGCCAGACCACCAGGCCGGCCACCAGCACCAGCGCGGGCAGCACGATCACCGCGATGGCCGCCATGGTGTACATCTCAGCCGTGCTGTTGAAGCGCAGGCTGTTGTTCATCAGGTTCTTGCCCACGATGGTCACGGTGTCCGCCTCGCCGTTCATCCAGCGGATGGCGCCCAGCAGCAGGTCGGTGTTGCCCGAGATGGAGTAGAACGAGGACGAGGTGACAAAGCCTGCGGAGCCGAACACCACGATCTTCTCGCCATCGTCCTTGCTGTCCGAATCGATGCGGCGCAGCGCGACGGCCACGTTCAGCGGGCCCTCCAGGTCGCCCTCCTCCTTGTCGGCCGTGGTGGACTCCAGGTTCACCTTGGCGTAGGACTTCTTGGAGGTGGTCAGCAGCGTCGTGACCTCGATGTCGTTGTGCTCCACGGTGGGCAGCGTCAGCGACGTGGCATAGGGCATCACCGCGACCTGCTCGTTCTGCGTCAGGCCCGCGGTCACGCTGTGGCTCTGCACGTTGGGCACGATGTAGGCCGGGCTGCGGTAGTAGGCGCTCTCGTCGCCCTCCACCACCAGCGTGTGGTCGATCTTGATGCCGTACAGGTCGAGCAGCGACTCAAACACCGGCAGCTGCGGGCAGGTCGCGTCGGTCAGGTACAGCAGATAGCCGTCGTTTTCAAGGTAATTTTTGATGGCGACGCGCTCGTCCTCGGACAGATCGCTCTTGGGCGCGGCGATGATGAGGATGTCGCCCTGCTTGATCTTGTCGATGCTGGTCACATCGATGTTCTCCACGATCAGGTTCTCGCCCTCGATGTAGTCGGTCAGGTACGTCAGATCCGTCGCGCTCGCCTCCTGATGTCCGGTCAGGAAGTAGCAGTAGGCCACTTCGTCCGCCGTGACAAAGGAGATGGCGTTGGTCAGCTTCTGCTCGCCGATGAAGGACTTGACGTAGGGCTGGTAGCTCGAGGTGTAGCCAAACTCATACATGTCGTACTGGTCGATGATGCGGTAGCGCGAGCCATCGCCGTTGGTGACGATCACGGAGTTGGTGGACAGGTTCTCGGAGGTGAACTGGTTGGCAAACGTGGGGTTCTGTACAGGGTCCACCACGGTGATGTCGATATGATCGGGCGAGAGCTTGCGGTAGTTCTCCAGCAGGTTCTCCACCGTCGTGGACTCGGAGCCCGTCTGCATCAGCGCGTAGACGTGCACATCCTTGTCGATGGCCGAGACCACCTTCTTGGTCTGCGCGGAGATGGTGTACAGCTTGTTGCTGGACAGGTCGTAGCTCAGGCCCCAGATGTTGTCCAGCGTGGACACGACGACGTTCAGCAGCACGGTAATGACGATGACCGCCACGATCATCAGCACGGAAAAGCCGCCGTGGCGAAGCTTTTTGGAGCTGAACAGGGATTTTTTCTTATTCTCGTTGCTCATGGTCTTAACCCTCACTCCATCTTCTCTTTTCGATCGTGTGCACCGTCAGCATAAGGAATATGCCGGCAAAGCTGATCATGTAGATAACGCCGGTCAGGCTCAGTATGCCCGAGGAGAAGTCGGTAAAGCGCGCAAAGAGCGACACCCATTCCAGCGCGGTGCACAGCCAGCCGAGCATCGTGACGCTGGACATGGAGGCGATGATGGAATCCAGCAGGTACAAAAACAGGATCGCGCCGAAGGTGGCGATGGCCGCGGCCACCTGGTTCTCCGTGGTCGTGGAGATGAACAGGCCGATGGCGATCAGGCAGGAGCCCATCAGGAAGAAGCCCAGGTAGTTGACGAACACCTCCATGGCCGACACGTTGCCGTAGGCCGAGAGGATGACGACGTACACGCCGGTGCACACCAGCGTCAGCGCGAACACCGCGCAGGCCGCCAGGAACTTGCCCACCACGATGGACCACAGCGAGAGCGGCGAGGTGATCAGCAGCTGGTCGGTCTTGGACTTGCGCTCATCGCTCATCAGCTTCATGGTCAGAATGGGCACGATGAGGATGAAGATGAACGTAATGTTGGAAAACAGCGTGCCCACCGAGGAGTTTGCCTGGAGCACGTTTCCGAACGTGAAGAAGATGCCCGCGATCACCAGGAAGCAGCCCATGAACACATAGCCGATCGCGGAATAAAAATACGACTGCAGCTCGCGCTTGAATACCGCCAGCATATCAATACCCTCCCTTTTCTTCGGACGTCAGCTGCAGGAAGATGTCCTCCAGCGTCACATCCATGGGCTTGAGCATCAGCAGCGAATAGCCCGCCGCCAGCACGCCGTTGACCAGCGGACGGCGCACGTCGGTCTTTGTGTCGCTCTCCACCAGGTAGTCCATGCTGCCCGCCTCCTTGACGCCCAGGGTCTCGACGGATTTTACGCCCGGCACGTCGTGCAGCAGGCGCGTGACCGGCTTTTCCGGTCCCACCACGCGCACGATCATGCGGATGCCCTCGCCGATGCCGTGGGTCAGGTTGGCCAAGCTGTCCTGCGCCACGATCTGCCCCTTGTTGATGATGACCACGCGGTCGCACACGTCGGCCACCTCGTGCAGGATGTGGGAGGAGAGCACGACGGTGTGGTTCTCGCCCAGGCCGGAGATCAGCTTGCGGATCTCGATGATCTGCTTGGGGTCCAGGCCCACCGTGGGCTCGTCCATGATCACCACGTCGGGGTTGCCCACCAGCGCCTGCGCCACGCCCACGCGCTGCTTGTAGCCCTTGGACAGGTTCTTGATGAGCCTGTGCCGCACGTCGGTGATTCTCACCAGGTTGTACAGGTCGTCCAGGTGCGCCTTCTGGCTCTTTTTGCGCACTTCCTTGATGTCGCAGACGAACTTGAGGTACTCCTCCACCGTCATGTCCATGTACAGCGGGGGCTGCTCGGGCAGGTAGCCGATGCGGCGCTTCACCTCGCGGGGCTGCTCCAGCACGTCCATGCCGTCGAGCAGGATCTGCCCCTCCGAGGCCGAGATGTAGCCGGTAATCATGTTCATCGTGGTGCTCTTTCCCGCGCCGTTGCGGCCCAGGAAGCCCAGAACCTCGCCCTTGTTGATGGTAAATGAGATGTCGTTGACCGCGCATTTGGCACCGTAACGCTTGGTTACGTGCTTAAGTTCGATCATGCTCTAGCCCTCCTTCGTCGTCCGTGTGTCCTCGCTGAGTACGCTTTACGGACCTAACCTTTCTTACCCATTATACTGTCCTGCTTTGAATAAGCTGTGAACAAGCTGTGAATTTGCTTTTTTCACAACCTTAACAAACCAGTACAGTATAAACCATTCCGCGTTTTCTGTCAATCGCCCCGCCAAAATCCGCAGTTTTCCGAATATTTATACTAAAACCATCCTGCGTTTTCACTCCGACAGGGGCAAAACCACAGTTTTTCTGCATACAGAAGAGGCGGCGGAGCCCGCGCCCCGCCGCCTGTGTTCCTCTATTCGCCGTTGTCCACGTACTGCCACGCCTGCCAGTAGCCGTCCTGCCACTCGTAGCCCGCCAGCCCCGCGGGCGGCGCGTCCTTCTGCCCCGGGATCAGGTACCCCACTCCCGTGACCCAGCCGTCCTTGACGCTCGCGCCCACCAGGTAGTGGTCGATGCGCCCCCATTTGCCGCCCAGCGGCACGCGCACATACACCGCGTCCTCCCCGCCGAAGGGCTTTGCCTGCTCAAACCGCTCGAACAGGTCGTGCAGCGGCCAGAGCTGCTGCGGCCAGTAGGCGTTGCGCAGCGCCTCGGGCAGCTCCCGGCGCAGCTCCTTCGGCAGCGGCGTGCGCAGCGAGCGCTCCACCGCCTCAAAGGGATCCTCCTGCGCCGGCAGGTCAAAGAAATCCTCCTCCTCGGCAGAAGGTTCCTCCTCGACAGAAGGCTCTTCCACAGCGGCAGGCTCCTCCTCAATAATAGGCTCCACCTCGCAGGACGCCTCCTCCTCAACGGCAGGAGGTTCTTCCTCAACCAAGGGCATTTTCTCCACGCAGGGCGCCTCTTCCTCAACGGCAGGAGGTTCCTCCTCAACCGCAGGCGTTTCCTCCCCGCAAGGCGCCTCGTCCTCAACGGCAGGAGGTTCCTCCGCAATGGGAATTTCCTCCTCACAGGGCGCTTCCTCCTCGCAGGGCGTCTCCTCCTGCGCAGGAGGCTCCGTCTCAGGGCGGGCCTCCTCCCGCTCGGGCTGCAGCGCCTCCGCCACGAGCGCGCGCACCTGCGTCCAGTCCACCCAGCCGCCGCGCCCCACCGTGCCCGCCAGCGGGATGTCCGCACCGCCGCCGCGCAGCACGGCCACGAACAGCACCTGCAGGCTGCGCATCTCCTGCGCGCTCAGCTCCGCCGCGATGCCGCCCTGCCCGCGCCCGTCCAGGTTCAGCCGCCCGATGAGCAGCACGCCGTCCTGCGCCGCGCCGAACGCGTACGCCGCGTCCTGCGGCGAAAAGCCCTGCACCACCAGGTTCAGCTTCACCCGCCCCTCGCGCGTCTCGGCGCGCGCATAGCCCGATTCCCGCCCGTTGCCGCACTGCCGCAAAAGCACAAAGCTGCGCTGCACGTCTTTCATCATAAAGATCCGCTCCTCCCCGCCTGTCCGTTTTGTCCATTTCTATGCGGGAAGGAGCGTTTCTTATGCGTTTTTATGCCGTTGCGGCAGCCTGACCTCCGTCAGCACCACCGACAGGAAGATGATGCCGCCGCCGGCCAGCAGCGTCCATTTGAGCGGCTCCAGCCCCAGCAGAACCGAGAACAGCGAGCCGAACACGCCCTCCAGCGACAGGAAGATCGCCGCCTTTGTGGCCGACGTGTACTTCTGGCAGGCCGTCTGCAAAAAGAAGCACGCGCAGGTGGACAGCAGCCCCAGGTACAGTACGGGCAGCGCGCCCTGCCGCAGCATCTGACCCGTCACCGCCGAGCGGTCGGCGATCAGGTAGTACACAAGCGACAGCAGCGCCGCCGTCGCCATCTGGATGAACGTCAGCCGCCGCGCCTCCACCCGCTGCGAGGTGAACTCCAGCGACGCGATGTGGCACGCGAAGAAAAACGCGCACACCAGCGCCAGCACGTCCCCCCGGGAGAAGGAAAAGCCCTGCCCGGGCGCATATCCCAGTATGAAGATGCCCACCACCGTCAGCGCGGGCAGCAGTATGTTTTTAATGCCCGGCTTCTTGCGCGACACCGCCCACACGATGAAGGGCACCATCAGCACATTGGTGGTGGTGATGAACGCGCAGTTGGAGGGCGTGGTGCGGCTCTGCGCCTCGATCTGAAAGCAGAACCCCAGAAACAGGAACAGCCCCGAGATGGCGCCCGTAGCAAACTCCTTCGCGGTGACGCCGCGCACCTGCGGGAAGCACAGCACCGCCATCGCCAGCGCCGCCACGGAAAAGCGCAGCAGCAGGATCATCGCGGCGGAAAGCCCGGAGCCGATCGCATACTGCGTCGCGGAAAAGCCCATGCCCCAGATCAGGGCGACGAGCAGCAGGCCAAGGTCGGCCAGCACAGAGGTCTTTCGCACTTAAGGTAGCCTCGTTTCGTATTGTTTTTAGGTGGTCTCGCGCTCGATGACGCTGCCCTGCAGCACATAATGGTTGCAGGCGGGCACCTGCCCCTCCATCATGCACAGCAGCGAGTCGATGGCCAGGTTGCAGAACTCCTCGATGGGGTCGCGGATGGACGACAGGCGCTTGAGGTTGTACCGCGCAAACAGCGTGTCGTCGTGCCCGATGACGCGCACCTGCTCGGGAACGGACACCCCGTCCTCGATCAGCGCGCGCATGCAGCCCACCGCGAACCGGTCGTTGTTGGCGCAGATGCCGTCGAACTGCCGCCCCTCGGCGATCCACTGCTTGGTGGCGTTGTAGCCCTTTTCCTCGTTGTGCGGGCCGTCCACGACCACGCGGCTGCGCTCGGGCTGCGGAATGCCCCGCTCGGCCAGCGCGCGCATAAAGCCCTCCTCGCGGCCCTTGAGCAGGTTGGTGGTGAGGTTGCGGTGCGTGGGGAAGATGATGCTGCGGCAGCCCTTGTCCAGCAGGTGGCTGGCGGCCATGTAGCCCGCCTTGACGTGATCCGCCTCGATGACCACGGTGCAGTCGTCCAGCAGCTGCAGGTACCCCGGCGTGCGGCCGATGTACACCTTGGGCATGGCGCCCAGCACGTCGCGCTGGTCCTCCCGCGCGCCGTAGCAGAAGATCATGCCGCTGACCTTGTGCTGCAGCAGCAGCTTGATGTACGCCTCCTCGCGCGCCGGGTTGCCCCGCGTGCCGCAGATGAACGTCGCATACCCCAGGTCGAACAGCCGCTCCTCCAGCTCTACCACGATCTCGCTCAGGTGCTGGCTGGCCAGGTCCGGGTAGAGGATGCCCACCGCGGGCACGCGCTTGGTGCGCATGGACTGCGCGGTGATGTCCGGGCTGTAATGATACCGGTCGATGACCTCCTGCACGCGCGCCTCGGTCTCCTTGGAAAACCGCCCGTTCTTGTGGATGACGCGCGACACCGTCGCCACGGACACGCCCGCGATCTGCGCGATCTCCCGCAGCGATACCGGCTTATTCTCTTCCATGGCTTTCAACCTCCCGTCTCCCGGATGCTCTTTATCCTCCATTTTACCAAATCCGCGCGCCGAATTCAATCTTGATTTCCCCGCCTTGCATTGCGGCGCGTGTAGAAGTGTCAAACATAGGTAACAGTCAAAACAAGTGGAGATAGTCGGAAAGGACATCATTGGGAGAGCGCAAGCCGAGGCAGGTCATGATGTGGTTGTTGGATGCCCGCTGGTAGCGGGCAAGCTGTGCGCGGCCATC
>JAXEXP010000010.1:0-12427 GCA_034113365.1 Candidatus Spyradocola sp. | reverse complement strand
CAGATCCCCGCCAGCAAGAGCCCGGTGTTCAAGTCCGGCAAGCAGCTCAAGGACGCGGTGAACAAGTAATTCACGCTTTCTCAAAAACGCATCGCAGAGTTCGCGCTCCGCGGTGCGTTTTTTTGTGCATCGCGCGGCGCGATTCCGGCAAAGCTATGGTCATGCGGCGGGAGATGTGGTATACTGAAGGTGCAAAAGAGCACAACCGCATACCGCTCGACCCGCAAGAAGGAGGCGTCAGCATGCAGAAGGATTACGGCACGTTGGATCGCTACAGCGAGGAATTGCAGAACATCGGCCTGCGCTCTGCCGAGCACGACCGGCTCGACAAGCTGCCCCGGCAGGATCGGATGCTCTTTGGGCTGAACGACGAGGTGCTTCGCCGCCGCGAGGCGCTTAGCCGCCTGCTGGACGAGAACGGCCTGCCCGAGGACGAGCAGAATTAACATGCCCTGCCTTGACAGCGCGGGCGCGATCGGGTATCCTGTATCCATCAAGTTCAAAACCCATCCGGGGACTGGCGGAAGAGTCGTGGGCTACCACGGTGGACCCGGAGCGCAAGTGGGAAATCAGCCGGCCGCCTGGGCAATCAACATTGTCCGGGCGGCCTTTTACTATCCATATACAAAAAAATGGGGCAGAAGGCTTCGCCCGAAACGACGAAGGAGGACCACAGATGATTCACGAGAACTGGCAGGGCTTCAACGGCGGCGCATGGACCGAGAGCATCGACGTGCGCGACTTCATCCAGAAAAACTACACCCCCTACACCGGCGACGAGAGCTTCCTGGCGGGCGCGACCGAGCGCACCAAGAAGCTCAACGACAAGTACCTTGCGCTCCGGCAGGAGGAGCTCCAAAAGGGCGGCGTGCTGGACATCGATACCGAGACGGTGTCCTCGCTGCTCAACTACAAGCCCGGCTACCTGGACAAGGACAACGAGCTGATCGTCGGCCTGCAGACCGAAAAGCCGCTCTGCCGCTCCGTCAACCCCTTTGGCGGCATCCGCATGGTGGTCTCCGCCTGCCGCGCCTACGGCTATGAGCTGTCCGACAGCGTCAGGGAGCACTTCCGCTACCGCACCACCCACAACGACGGCGTGTTCCGCGTCTACACCGAGAAGATGCGCCAGGCGCGCCACACCGGCATCATCACGGGCCTTCCCGACGCCTATGGCCGCGGCCGCATCATCGGCGACTACCGCCGGGTCGCGCTCTACGGCACCGACGTGCTGATGAACGCCAAGAAGCAGGATTTGAAGGACCTGGGCACCCGGCCCATGGAGGACGAGAACATCCGCCTGATGGAGGAGGTCTCCCGCCAGATCGACTTCCTGGACAAGCTCTGCCAGATGGGCGCGATGTACGGCTGCGACATCTCCCGCCCCGCCGCCAACGCGCGCGAGGCCATCCAGTGGACCTACTTTGCCTACCTTGCCGCCGTCAAGGAGCAGAACGGCGCGGCGATGTCGCTGGGCCGCACCAGCACGTTCCTTGACATCTACATCGAGCGCGACCTGCGCAACGGGAAGCTTACCGAGACGCAGGCGCAGGAGCTGATGGATCAGTTCGTGCTGAAGCTGCGCATGACGCGCCAGCTGCGCACCCCCGAGTACAACGAGCTGTTCGCGGGCGACCCCAACTGGGTCACCGAGTCCATCGGCGGCATGGGCGAGGACGGCCGCACGCTGGTGACCAAGAACTCCTTCCGCGTGCTCAACACGCTCTACACGCTGCTGCCCGCGCCCGAGCCCAACCTCACCGTGCTGTGGAGCGAGCGCCTGCCCGAGTCCTTCAAGCGCTTCTGCGCCAAGGTCTCCATCGACACCGACTCCATCCAGTACGAGAACGACGACCTGATGCGCCCGCGCTTTGGCGACGACTACGCCATCGCCTGCTGCGTCTCCGCCGCAAAGATCGGCAAGCAGATGCAGTTCTTCGGCGCGCGCTGCAACATGGCCAAGATGCTGCTGATGGCGCTCAACGGCGGCCGCGACGAGAAGTCCGGCGACCAGATCGGCCCCGAGGAGCCCGTCATCGGCCCCGGCGTGCTGGACTACGACGAGGTGCGCGCCCGCTTTGACCGCTACGTCGCCTGGATCGCCGAGCTGTACGTCAACACCATGAACGTCATCCACTATATGCACGACAAGTACGCCTACGAGAAGATCCAGATGGCGCTGCACGACACCGAGGTGGGCCGCTTCATGTCCTTTGGCATGGCGGGGCTGTCGGTGGCGGCGGACTCGCTGTCCGCCATCAAGTACGCGCGCGTCACGCCCGTGTTCGACGACCGCGGGCTGGTGTGCGACTTCACCGTCGAGGGCGACTTCCCCTGCTACGGCAACGACGACGACCGCGCCGACGACATCGCCAAGGGCCTGTGCCACCAGTTCATCACCGAGCTGCGCAAGCACAAGACGTATCGGGGCGCCGAGCACACGCTGTCCATCCTCACCATCACCTCCAACGTGGTCTACGGCAAAAAGACGGGCAACACCCCCGACGGCCGCAGAGCCGGCACGCCCTTTGCGCCCGGCGCCAACCCCATGCACGGCCGCGAGCGCAGCGGCGCGCTGGCCTCGCTCAACTCCGTGTCCAAGATCGACTACGACGACTGCCGCGACGGCGTGTCCAACACCTTCACCATCACGCCCGACACGCTGGGCAGCGACGAGCAGAGCCGCATAGACAACCTCGTCGATCTGCTCAGCGGCTACTTCACCATCGACGGCGAGCACGCCGCGCACCACCTCAACGTCAACGTGCTCAATCGCGCCACCCTCGAGGACGCGATGGAGCACCCCGAGCTGTACCCCAACCTGACCATCCGCGTCTCGGGCTACGCCGTCAACTTCGTGCGGCTGTCGCGCGCCCAGCAGCTGGAGGTCATCTCGCGCACCTTCCACGACGCGATGTGAGCGCCATGATGGGACGCATTCATTCCATCGAGACCATGGGCGCGCTGGACGGGCCGGGGCTGCGCATGGTGGTGTTCCTGCAGGGCTGCCCGCTGCGGTGCAAGTTCTGCCACAACCCCGACACCTGGAATCCCGCCGGCGGGCAGGAAATGTCCCCAGAAGAGATCGTCGCCCGCGCAATGAAGCTCAAGCGCTTCTTTGGCAAGCATGGCGGCGTCACCTTCTCGGGCGGCGAGCCGCTAATGCAGGCGCCGTTCGTGCGGGCGTGCGTGGCGCTGCTGCATGAGCAGGGCATCCACTGCGCGCTGGACACCAGCGGCGGCCTGTGGAACGAGGACGCCAAAGCCCTGCTGGACGAGAGCGACCTCGTGCTGCTGGACGTCAAGCACAGCGACCCCGACCGCTTCCGCGCCCTCACGGGCGGCGACCCTGCCGCGTTGGACGAAGTGCTTCGCCACCTTGCAAACACGCGCAAGCCCGTCTGGGTGCGGCAGGTGATCCTGCCCGGCTGGACGGCGGAGGAGGCGCAGGTGCGCCAAATGCTGCGCAAAACGGCAGGAATCAACCGCATAAAAACCGAATTACTTCCCTATCACACGCTGGGCGTGCACAAATGGCAGACGCTGGGCATTCCCTACGCGCTGGAAGGCGTGCAGCCGCCCGACGCGGACACCATGCGGCGCTTACGCGCGCTGACGGAATAGAAAAGGGGAGAGCGATGGACAAGAGACTGAACGCCACCGTGCCCGCGGGCATGGACGGGAAAACCGTAAAGGACGTGGCGCGGTCGCTGCTGTCGCTCTCCTCTACGCGTCTGAAGAAGGCAAAGCGCGTGCCGGGCGGCGTGCGCGTCAACGGGCAGGACGTGTTCGTGACGCACGTCGTGCGCGCGGGCGACGAGGTGTCCATACTCATCGAGCAGGAGGGTGCGGTATCCGTTGGCGTCGTGCCCACCCCCGGCGAGGTGGACGTGGTCTACGAGGACGAGTACCTGCTCGTGCTCAACAAGCCCGCCAACATGCCCGTCCACCCCAGCGCGGGGCATTACGACGACAGCCTGGCCAACCGCTGCGCCGCGCGCTTTGGCGGCGTGTTCCGCCCCGTCAACCGGCTGGATGCGGGCACCTCGGGACTGATGGTGGCCGCGCGCGACGCCCATGTCCACGCGCTGCTGTGCAAAGCGCTGCACACGGGCGACTTTGAGCGCCGCTATCTCGCCGTCGCCGAGGGCGCTTTTGCCGAGAAACAGGGCGTTGTGGACGCGCCCATCGCCCGGGTCGAGGGCTCGGCGATCAAGCGCTGCGTGTCGCCCGACGGCCAGCGCGCCGTGACGCATTACCGCGTGCTGCGCAACAACAGCCGCTTCTCCCTCGTTGAACTAACGCTGGAAACCGGCCGCACGCACCAGATCCGCGTGCACATGGCGCATCTTGGGCATCCGCTTGCCGGGGATTTCCTCTACGGCACCGAGGACAAGGCCCTCATCGGCCGGGCGGCGCTGCACGCGTTTCACCTGCGCCTGACTCATCCCATCACCGGGCAAACACTGGAATTTGAGCGCGAACTGCCCGAGGACATGCGCGCGCTGACGGAAGGAATGGTGGAATAAATGCAGCCCATCCGCACGCTGGCCCAGCTGGAGCAGGCCATCGAAGATATTGGCTTTCTGCCCTACGCGGGCGACGAAAAGCGCTCGCTGTTCACGCTGAGCGCCATGACGGACAACGCCTGGTTCGACGGCAGCGATACCGACCCGTGGGTCTGGCGCGCCGAGATCGCCAAAAAGGGCGCGCAGGCCTACGGCAAGTTCTTCCAGCACAAGGCGGGCTTCGTGTCGCGCCGCTGCATCCCCGCCTTCATCGCGGTGCGAAGGGACAACCGCAGCCTGGACGAGCTGTACGCGGACGGCGTGGTCAGCCGCGGGGCGCTGCAGGTGTGGCGGTGCTTTGAGCAGCGCGTGGAGTGGACCTTTCAGGACCTGAAGTGCGAGGCGGGCTTCTTAGGGCAGTCGCGCGCGTTCGAGGCGGCGGTGACGGAGCTGCAGGGGCTGTTTTTCGTGTGCATCAGCGGGCAGACGCAGCGCATCAGCCGCGCCGGCGAGCCCTACGGCTGGCCCAACAACGACTTCGGCCGCATGGACGTGCTCTTTCCCACGCCCGAGGGCGGCCAGATGGAGCCGGAGGAGGCGGAAGCCTATCTTCTGGACTGCATCCGGACCGTGGGGGACTTCCCGGAAAAGACGGCGCTGCGGCTGCTGCGCTCCGGTGGTGTTCGGGGGTAAACTGTATCCCCATCCAATACCAAAGACCGTATTGATGACGAGCTGCCAGAGAGGGTAAGCGCGTGCAAACTTGTTCTTTTCATCATGCGCAAAATGTGATATAATTTATTAAATACTTATGGGCTGAGTCTGGAGGAAGGCTTATGTTTGACTGCATCACGCTGACCGTCCCCGCCCGGCAGAGCGCGCTGACCGTTGTGCGCCTGACCACCGCGGGCGTCGCCGCCCGGGGCAACATGGACGTCGAGACCATCGAGGACGTCAAGACCGCAGTCTATGAGGCCTGCTACGCGATGGCGATGCAGAAGTACGCGCCGCAGCGCCTGACGCTCACCTTTGCGCCGGGCGAGGCGTTCTCCGTGACCATCAGCGGCGAGGGCGCGCTGTGCGAGACCGGCGGCCGCCTTCCCGACCTTGACCTGTGCAACGCGGTGCTGACCACGATGATCCCCCACGCCCGGGTGATCGCCGACGAGCGCAGCATCCGGCAGATCATGCTGCGCAGCTGACGCATGACGGGCACAGGGGAGAGGGGGGACGCGCGCATGGATCAACAGGAGATTCAGCGGAAACTATCCGAATACTGCCGCACGCGCGATGTGGCCCTGCGAAACGAGCTGGTGGAGGCGCACATGTACCTGGCGGACATGGTCGCGCGCCGCTACGCCGGCCGGGGCGTGGAAACCGAGGATCTGCGGCAGGTGGCCGCCATGGCGCTCATCGGGGCGCTGGAGCGGTATTCCTGCGGCAAGGGCATCCGGTTTTCCACCTACGCGGTGCCCACCATCACGGGCGTGGTCAAGAATTACTTCCGCGACCGCTCGCGCACCATCCGCATGCCGCGCAGCATCGGCGAGCGCGTGCAGAAGATCTCGCTCGCGCGCGAGCGGCTGACCCAGCAGCTGGGGCGCGCCCCCACCGCCGAGGAGCTGGCCGCGGCCTGTGCTCTCAAGACCGAGGACGTGCTGGAGGCCATCGAGGCCACGCAGAGCCTGTCCGTCGCGTCGCTGGACGCGCAGTCGGGCGAGGACGAGGACACCCCGCTGTGGGCCATGCTGGGCGGCGAGGACGAGAACATCGAAAAGGCGGAGCTGCGCAGCATGCTGTCCGACGTGATGAGCCGCCTGAGCGACGCCGAGCGCCGCATATTGCACGCGCGCTACTTCGAGGAGCGCAGCCAGCGCGACATCGCGCAGGAAATGGGCGTGTCGCAGATGTACGTCTCCCGCGTCGAGCGCAAGATGCTGGCGCGCTTCCGCGAGGCGCTGCGGGACGCATAGGTTTTTTCGGACATACTATGATATGATTTGATTTTTTCACGGGGAGGGAAGCGCATGCAGTACAACGGGGGCAGCGGCAGGGACGACGGAACGCGGCAGTATGCCCGCCTGCCCAGGGAGCAGCAGTCCGCCCCGGTGCGGCCGCCCCAGGACCGTCCGCCGCGCAAAAAGCGCAGACGATTGGTCGTAAAGCCCCGCTTCTTCGTGTTTTTAGCGATCTTTTTGCTGCTGGTGGTGGGCGTTGTGTCGGGCCTGAGCGCGCTGGTGCGCGCGCTGGTCAACTCCGAGGCTGCCATCTCCTACGGCAAGATCGAGGACGTGACCACGGTGGACGCGCTCATCATCCGGGATGAGCAGTGCGTGCGCGCCGAGGGCTACGGCAGCATCGAATACCTCGTGCCCGAGATGAACTACGTCACCGCCGACACCCCCGTGGTGGAGGTCTACGCCACCGGCTACTCGGGCGAGAAGATCGAGGAGCTGGACAAGCTGCTGGTGGACATCACTGAGCAGCAGAAAAAGGTGCTGGGCGACATCGTCAACGTCACCATTTCGGACTATAACGACAGCATCGCCGCACAGGTGAACGCCATCAAGACCGCGATGCGCGCCGACCGCGGCCAGCTCGACGCGCTGAGCACCCAGCTGAGCGCCACCATGGCCGCGCGCCAGGGCTACGTCGAAAAGACCACCGAGGCCAAGGAGGACGCCAATCTCTCGCAGTACTACGCCAGCAAGACGCAGCTGGAGACGCACATCGAAGCGTGGAAGACGCAGTACCGCGCCGCGGGCGAGGGCATCGTCAGCTATTCCTTCGACGGCCTGGAGCCCTACCTGAGCGTGGACACCCTCGACGCGCTGGACGTCGCCGCGGTAAAGGAGCTGCTCAAGGAGAGCAACCCCGCCGTGCCCGACGAGCTGCGCGCGCAGCAGAACCTCTACCGCCTGGTGCAGCCCAACTCCTGGTTTGTGGCCTTCACCACCCGCGCCTCCACCTGGAAGATCGGCATCGGCGAGACCTGCGCCATCTACTTTGAGTCCTTCGAGGACATCACCTACACCGCCACCGTGCGCGCGCTCAACGCCACCGGCGACGACCTGCTGGTGATCCTGGAGATGAGCGAGGACGGCTCGCCCCTGATCAACGCCCGCAAGCTCAAGGCCGTCATCGGCGGCAGGGTCGAGGGCATGATGGTGCCGCTGAGCGCGCTGAAGACCGAGAGCGGCCAGCAGGGCGTCTACAGAAGCTCCGACAACGCGTTCGTGCCCGTGCGCGTGGTGGGACAGGACTCCAAGCACGCGCTGATCATGCCGCTGGAGGACGGCGCGCTGACCAGCGGCACCCGCATCAGAAAATAGACAAAGGAAGCAGTAAAACCATGGAATCGGAAGAACTCAAGCGCCTGTCTGAGCGCGTACAGGCCGCGCGCGAGCGCCTGGACCGCGCCGCGCAGGGCCGCCCCTACACGCTGCTGGCCGCCTCCAAGACCCAGAGCGCGGAAACCATCAATCTGCTGCCCGCATGCGGAATTTTCGACTACGGTGAGAATCGCGTGCAGGAATGGGTCGAGAAGCATGAAAAAATCGATGAAAGTTTGCGCTTTCATCACATCGGACGGTTGCAAAGCAATAAGATTAAGTATATAATAAACCATGTCGTTCTGATCCATTCGGTGGACAGGCTCGACCTCGCGCAGCAGATCAGCCGCCTTGCCGTCCACAACGGCCGGCGCGTGGACGTGCTGCTGCAGGTCAATCCCGCCCACGAGGAGCAGAAGGGCGGCGTCTCCCCGCAGGAGCTGCCGCAGCTCTACGAGAGCTGCCTGGCGCTGCCGGGGCTGCGCGTGCGCGGGCTGATGTGCATGGCCCCCAACACGCCGGACGAAAGAATCGTGCATGAAACCTTTGCCGCGGCGCGGAAATGCTTTGACGCGCTGGCGGCGCAGGACGCGCAGGTGAGCGTGCTGTCCATGGGCATGAGCCAGGACGCCGACATCGCGCTGGAGGAAGGCTCTACGCTGGTGCGCCTGGGGACCTCGCTGTTCGGCAGGCGCGAAGGCTACGATAATACAGCCAGGGAAGGAAAGTAAGGAGTGAGCCAGTTGGCAAAGAAGGGTAACAAGTTTCTGAATTTCATCGGTCTGGGCTCTGCGGAGGAGCCGGTTGAAGAGGATACGTATTACGAGGAGGAGACCC
Organism: Candidatus Spyradocola sp.; assembly: GCA_034113365.1. GTDB lineage: Bacteria > Bacillota > Clostridia > Christensenellales > UBA1750 > Spyradocola. The sequence goes on along the minus strand of JAXEXP010000010.1, from coordinate 3,750 downwards.
CCGTGGCAAATAGACGAGACAGCTATTCGGCAGGCAGAAGCTATCAGCGCGACGCGCAGGCGAACAACAACGACTACGGCTACGACAACGCGGGCTACGACAACGGCTACGAGGACGATTACCGCGAGCCGCAGCAGGCGACCACGACCTACGGCTCCGCCTCCAAGATCATCAATCACCCCGCCGTCGGCGCGCGCCATCGCACCATGATCTACCAGCTGTCCACCTATGAGGACAGCAAGGACGTCATCGACGACCTGCTCGAGGGCCATTCCGTGCTCATCAACCTGGAATCCCTGGCGCTGGAGGAGGCGCAGCGCATCATCGATACGCTCATCGGCGCCTGCTACGCCATCAACGCCACCATCAAGAAGGCCGCCGCGCAGACCTACCTGCTCGCGCCCGAGACGGTGGAGGTCGCCGGCACCTATGCCGACGACAACCGCAGCAGCACCATCTTTGAGGATGGCCGCAACTAATCCCTGCGCATGAATATCATCATCTATCAGGTGCTGCGCGGCCTGTACTGGCTGCTGCAGATCGCGTCCTGGGCCATCGTGCTGCGCGCGATCCTGTCCTGGTTCCTGCGGCCCGACGTGCCGGTGTACAGCTTTTTGCTGCGCATCACCGAGCCGCTGATCGCGCCCTTCCGCCCGCTGGCCTACAAGCTGACCAACGGCCGGCTGCCCATCGACCTTGCGCCTATGTTCACCTACCTGGTGCTCATCGTGCTGATGAACCTCGTCAGCCGGTGCATGATGTGGGTGTACTGACCATGGAGCAGACGGAGCAGCGGCTGGAGGCCGCCAAATTTGCCGACCTTGCGCGCCGCGCACAGCGCAGCAGCCGGGCGGTGTTTTCCGAGTTTCTCAATCCCGACGCGCAGCAGCGCCTGCTGGCCCTGGCCCGCAGGGAGGGGTTGGAGAGCGGCCTGTTCGGCGGCAGCGCCGAGCCCGAGCGCGCCGTGGTGGGCCTGTGGCAGCCGGGCTGCGGCCCGGAGGACAGCCCCATCGACGTGCTGCGCATCCATTGGGACGCGCGGTATGCGACGGTGCAGCACCGGGACGTGCTGGGCGCGTGCCTGGGCCTTGGCATCGAGCGCGAGACGCTGGGGGACATCCGCATCAAGGAGGATCAAGCGTTCGTCGCGGTACTGCCCGCGATGGGCGCCTATCTGCTTTCCGGCCTGACGAGCGTGGGCCGCGCAAGCGTAAAAGTGGAATATTATGACGGCGAGCTGCCCGACGCGGAAGCGGGGGAGCGCGCCGTGGTCAACGTACCTTCTCTGCGGCTGGACGCCGTGCTGGCGCAGACGCTGCGCCTGTCGCGCGCAAAGACACAGACCCTCATCCGCAGCGGCGCCGTGCGGCGCAACTGGCAGGAGACCGACCGCACCGACGCGGAGGTCGAGGAGGGCGACGTGCTCTCGGTGCGCGGGCAGGGCCGCGTGCGCGTGCTGCGCGTGGCGGGCGAGAGCCGCAAGGGACGGCTGTTTGTGGAAGTGGAGACGCTGCTCAAGCCCTGACTGCGGCCGACGACAAAAGGATGGTGTGCGCATGATCACCTCGGATCAGATCCACGAAAAGGAATTTTCACTCAAACTCCGCGGCTACAATGAAGCCGAGGTGGACGCCTACCTCGACCAGCTGGCCGCCTACCTCGACAACCTCTCCAAGGAGAACAAGGAGCTGCGCGAGCGCCTCAAGAGCACGACCGATCAGCTCACCTACATGAAAAACCTGGAGAGCACGCTGCGCGACACGCTGGTGACGGCGCAGCGCAGCGCCGAGGAGACCACCCGCAGCGCAAAGGTGCGCTCCGATGAGATCATCCAGAGCGCAAACCTGGAGGCCGCCCGCATCGTGGCACAGGCCAACGCAGAGGCCGACGCCGTGCGCCGCCAGCTGGGCACGCTGCGCCAGCAGGCCGCAACCTACCGGCAGAATTTCCGCATGCTGCTCTCCTCTCAGATGCAGCTGCTGGACGACTCCGGCCTGGGCCGGGAGAAGGCGGATGAGCCCGCCGCCCCGTCCGCACCGGCGCGCAGCGCGATGATGCAGCGCATCGACCTTGTGCAGGATGCGCCCGCGCCCCGGAAGATCGTACCCATTCCCCAGGAGGACGACTGATGTCATTTCTCTATATCCTCATCGCTGCCGCAGCCTTTGCCGCAGACCGCGTGACCAAGGCGTGGGCGGCGGGCGCGCTGCGCACCGAGCACGGCGGCTGTCTGCCGCTGATCGACGGCGTGTTCTACTTCACCTACTGTGAGAACCGCGGCGCGGCCTTTTCCATGATGGAGGGGCAGACGTGGCTGCTCATCGGCGTGACGTCGCTCATCTGCATCGCGGGCGTCTATCTGCTGTTCTTCGGCAGGAAGAAGCTGCCCGTGTTCCCCAGCGTCTGCATCGCCATGGCGGTGGGCGGCGCGATTGGCAACCTCTACGACCGCGCGCTGCTGGGCTATGTCATCGACATGCTGGACTTTAGGCTCATCAACTTTGCGGTGTTCAACGTGGCAGACAGCTTTGTGTGCGTGGGCATCATCCTGCTGGGCGTGTGGATGGTGTTCTTTGAGGAAAAGCAGATGCCGCGCCAGCCCTACCGCTGGGGCGCGCCCAAGCCCGCCGAGGAAACGACAGGAGAGCAGGAGCATGCGCACGATCCAAAGCACAGTGACAACTGAAACCGAAGGCATCCGTCTGGATGCCTTTTTGGCGCAGGAAAGCGGCGAAACGCGCTCGCGCATCCAGAACCTGATCGAGCAGGGCTGCGTTCGCGTAAACGGCGCTGCCCCCAAAAAGGCGGGCGTCAAGCTCGCCGCCGGGGACGAAGTGGCGCTGAACCTGCCCGACCCCGAGCCGCTGGAGGCCGTGCCGGTGGAGATGGAGATCCCCATCGTCTACGAGGATGCGGACATCGTGGTGGTGAACAAGCCGCGTTCCCTCGTGGTGCACCCCGCTGCGGGTCATGCGCAGGATACGCTGGTCAACGCGCTGCTGTTCGCGTGCGACGATCTGTCGGGCATCGGCGGCAAGCTGCGCCCCGGCATCGTACACCGGCTGGACAAGGACACCACCGGCCTGCTGGTCGTGGCCAAGAACGACGAGGCGCACGTCAGCCTCTCGCAGCAGATCAGCGTGCACAGCGCCGGGCGCGTGTACTGGGCGCTGGTGGAGGGCCGCATGAAGGAGCTCAGCGGCACCGTCTGCGCGCCCATCGGCCGCTCGCCCAAGGATCGCAAGAAGATGGCCGTCGTGCCCGGCGGCAAGGAGGCTACGACGCACTGGCGCGTGCTGCGTCAATACGAAAAGACCACGCTGATCGAGTGCCGATTGGTCACGGGCCGCACGCACCAGATCCGCGTGCACATGGCCAGCCTGCATCACCCCGTCTGCGGCGACCCCATCTACGGCGTGGCAAAGTCCGCCGCGGGGGCCTGCCCGCTGATGCTGCACGCTCGTCAGCTGCACATCCGCCACCCGCGCACGGGCGAGGAGATGGAGTTCACCGCGGAGCCGCCGCAGGACTTTCTGACGGTGCTGGACAGGCAAAGGTAACGGTTGGGGGATGACCCTCCTGCCCCTCCCGATGGGAGGGACAGGAGGGTCTATGGTTTCCTCGACGGAAACCGGGGATCCGCGTCCGCCTGCGGGCGGCCGCGGGGGCGCCGCACGGGTGTGTAGCGCGCAGCCGGGTGCGGTGTGTGCGGCGCAGCCGGAGCCTGGGTGCTAGGGGGCTTTCTGGGGG
>JAXEXP010000009.1:0-25151 GCA_034113365.1 Candidatus Spyradocola sp. | reverse complement strand
AAGGAGCTCTCTGCAATGGATAAGATAACACAAGAAGCATACTTCCGTCAACGGGTAATCAGCTATGCGGAGCAACATGGCGTGAGCGCTGCAGCGAACCGGTATCATCTGAGCCGAAAGACTGTGTACAAGTGGCGAAATCGATACGACGGTCAGATAGAAAGCCTGAAAGATCGGTCACGGCGGCCGCACCACAGTCCGCGAAAGCAGAGTGAGGAAGAATTACACCTGGTACAGCGGCTGAGCCGAAAGTACGGATCTGATCTGCTGCTGGCCTATGAGAAGGCCAGAGGATCCGGCTATACCCGCAGCTACGGGTGCTTCAAGCGTACCGTGCTGCGAATGGAAGGGATGGCCAAGAAGAGAAAGAAACGCAGCAGCAAACCCTATACGCCTGCGGATTATCCGGGGCAAAAGGTGCAGATCGACGTGAAATTCGTACCTCTTCATTGCTGCGCGGATGGTCTGCAGAGATATGTATTCGTAGCAAAGGACGAGTGCAGCCGCTGGACATACCGGGAGATGTATGACGAGCATTCGAGTTACAGCGCACGGGACTTTCTGGAAAAGCTCGTCCGCCATGCCCCGTTCCCCATCCGATTGGTTCAGACGGACAACGGAGCTGAATTCACAAACACGCTCTTTGTTACCAAGTCGAAGCACTTAACTCTGTTTGAGCAAGCACTGAAAGATATGGATATGCTCTACAAACGCATTCGGATTGCCACGCCCAGACACAATGGAAAGGTGGAGCGGCAGCATCGCATCGATGAGCTGCGATTCTACAGCACGCTGCGCCTCTATAACCTCTCCGATGGCCGCACGCAGCTTGCCCGCTACCAGCGGGCATCCAACAACCACATCATGACCTGCCTCGGCTTGCGCTCTCCCAATGATGTCCTTTCCGACTATCTCCACTTGTTTTGACTGTTACCTATGTTTGACACTTCTACAAACGCTTGACAGGAGGCGCGGCAGGTTGTACTCTTTAAGGTGAGAAAAAACACCGGAGGGATGAGCATGCAGAGCCTGCGCGAAAAAGCGGCCTTCATCTGCGACATGGACGGCGTCATCTACCACGGCAACTATCTGCTGCCGGGGGTCAAGGAATTCATCGATTGGCTCAACGAAAACGGCAAGAAGTTTCTGTTCCTGACCAACAGCTCGGAGCGCTCGCCGCGCGAGCTGCAGCTCAAGCTGGCCCGCCTGGGGCTGGACGTGCCCGAGGAGCACTTCTACACCTCGGCGCTGGCCACGGCGACCTTCCTCTCGACGCAGCGGCCGGGCTGCTCGGCCTACGTCATCGGCGAGCCGGGGCTCATCAACGCGCTGTACAACGTGGGCATCACCATGAACGAGGTCAACCCGGACTACGTGGTGGTGGGCGACACGCGCACCTACAACTTTGAGAAGCTGGAGCGCGCGGTGGCGCTGGTGCGCGGCGGCGCGCGGCTCATCGGCACCAACCCCGACCTGACCGGCCCGGTGGAGGGCGGCATCATCCCCGCCACTCGCGCGCTGATTGCGCCCATTGAGCTGGCGACGGGCAAGCAGGCCTACTTCGTGGGCAAGCCCAACCCGCTGATGATGCGCCACGCGCTCAAGCAGCTGGGCACCCACCGGGACGAGACCGCCATCATCGGCGACCGCATGGACACCGATATCGTGGCGGGCATCGAGACGGAGCTGGACACCGTGCTGGTGCTCTCGGGCGTGACCAGCCGCGACATGCTGGGCAACTTCCCCTACTGCCCAAAATACGTGCTCTCGGGCGTGGGCGACATCCCCAGGCTGTAGGAAGTTAAAACCTCTTCTTCAATCCTTCAAAATCAATACTCAAAATTCTTTAGATTTATTCTTTAGATTTTTGAGTTTTTCTATTGACAAAATTGAGAAGTGTGATATTCTATATTCAAGAAATGCATTTCAGCTTTTAAGCTAAGGAGATGAGCTCATGGCACATGAAGTGATCCACAGCTGCCCGGTCTGCCACAAGCCCCTGCACGTGGTGCGGCTGCACTGCCCGGCCTGCGGCACCAGCATCGAGGGCGACTTTCAGGCGGAGCGGCTGCTGGCGCTGACGACGGAGCAGCGGAATTTCGTCTATTCCTTCCTGCGCAACCGCGGCAACATCCGCGAGATGGAAAAGGAGCTGGGCATCAGCTACCCGACGGTGCGGGCGCGGCTGGATCAGGTGATCGCGGCGCTGGGGCTGGAGCCCGCGCAGCCGCAGCAGGGCAAGGACAAGCCCACGCGCAAGGAGATCCTGGAGATGCTCTCGCGCGGAGAGCTGACGCAGGAGCAGGCGCTGGACATGATGAAGAAGGCGTAAGGCGCGCCGCGGCAAGGAGGTCGGAACATGTTTTTCACAGAACTGGACGCAAAGCGATATGAGAACCAGCCGCGCGGCTTGCAGGCACGGGAAAAGGAAGGGCTGTGGGCGCTGCTCCGGCCGGTGATGGGCAGGCGCAGGCACTATGTGCGGCGCATGGACATTCTTAATGACGTGCGCGCGGGGGTGCTCTCCCCCACCGCGGCGGAGCGGGAGCTGGACCGGCTGCACCGGGCGACGCTGACGGGCGCTGTGGAGCTGAGCGCGGAGGGGCTGGAACAGCTGGCGCAGAGGCTGGAGCGCAGCTGCGAGCGGCTGGAGGCACAGCTGGACAACTGGTCAACGGAGACGGAGCGCAGCCTGCGCGGGCTGGAAGCGGCGCTGCGCGGCAGATAAGGAGAAAGCGGACATGACGAGCATACAGCAGATCATAGCGGACGTGGCGTCGGGCAAGCTGACGCCGGAGGAAGGCGAGGCGGCCATCGCGGCGCTGGAAAATGAAAGCAGCGCAGCGCAGTCCGGTGCGGACGCGGCCTGGACGGTGGTGGACGAGGCGCCCGGGCAGGCGCAGGACGCGGGCGAGCCCTTTGCGGAGCGCACCCGGGACCGGCTGGACGAGCAGGCGGAGCGCATCGAGGGCTGGGCGGACAAAATAGCAAAGAACGCGATGAACTTTGCCGAAAACGTCACGAGGCAGGTCAACGAGAGCCTGGGGCGCATGAACATCACGGTGGACCGGGGCTCGGGCGACGTGGACAGCGACGTGCCGGGCATCGCAGCGGGGCAGGTCGTGCGCGGAGACGTGCGCGGAAATGTGCTGGGCGACATCGGCGCGGGGGCGCGCATCGAGGGCGACGTGCTGGGCGGCGTTCAGGGCGACATCGCCGCGGGGGCGCGCATCAACGGCGACGTGCTGGGCGGCATCGGCGGTGGGATGTACGGCGCCATCGGCGGGGACCTGCGGGGCGACGTGGCGGGCGAGCTTGCCGGGACGGTGCGCGGCGACATGGAAGGCCGCGTGGGCGGAAACCTGTCGGGCACGGTCGGCGGCGACCTGCGGGGCGACGTGGCGGGCGACCTGACGGGCACGGTCAAGGGCGACGCGGCGTGCGCCGTGGGCGGCGTATTTGCGGGCACGGTGCGCGGCGACCTGGAGGGCGACGTGCAGGGCGATTTTACCGGCGAGGTGTCGGGCGACTACACGGGCGCGATCCACGGCCATCTGCGCGGGACGATCCACGGCGACCTGATGGGCAAGGTGGAGGGCAACGTATACGGCCGCGTCTCGGGCGACGTGCAGGAGATCTGCGGCGACATCGCGCCGGGCGCGGAGATCGGCGGCGACGTGGACGTGCTGCGCGGGCACAACTACGGCAAGGTGCGCGGCGACATTCATCAGGAGGGGTAAGCTATGGAACAGAGCATGTACAACAGCATCGCCGAGGTGCTGCAGGACGTGGCGGCGGGGCGTTTGACGCCGGAGCAGGCGGATCTTGAGATCGAGCGGCTGGGCGCGGACACCGGCGCGCCCTTTGAGGACGTGGAAAACGTGGTGACCGACGCGCTGGGCGTGCCCTTTGAGCACGTGGAGGACGCGCAGGACGGGGCGGCCCCGGAAGAGGCGCGGCCCTCCTCCGCCCCGCGGGAAAAGCGCAGCGGCATCACGGGCATTTACGGCGGCAACGTCAACTTTGACGTCAACGGCAGCCTGACGGGCATCATCGGCGGGTGCATTTGCGAGGGCGTGACCATCGAGGGCAACATCTCGGGGCCGGTGGGCGGGCCCATCAAGCGCGGCGCGCACATCACGGGCAGCATTTCGGGGCCCATCGGCGGGGCCATCCACGAGGATGTGCGCATCGACGGCAACATCTCGGGCGCCATCGGCGGGGCCATCCACAAGGGGGTGCGCATCGGCGGCAACATCTCGGGCGCCATCGGCGGCAGCATCGCGCAGGGCGTGGAGATCGTGGGCAACATCAGCGGCGTGATCGGCGGGCCCCTGCGCGGGCACGTGCACGGCACGGTGTCCGGCCCCATCGGCGGCAGCATGGACGGCGTGATCGACGGCAGCTGCTTCGGCGTGATCGGCGGGTCGCTCAACGGCACGGTGGGCGGCGACGTGGGCAACCGTCACAACAACCTGCGCAAGTCCGTCAAGGGCGACATCCGCGGCACGGTGGGCGGCAGCGTCTACGGCAAGGTGATGGGCAGCGTCTACGGCCGCATCGAGGGCGACGTGCACGAGATCTACGGCGACATCAAGGAGGGCGCGTACATCGGCGGGCGCGTGGACATACTCCACGGCCGCAACCACGGCACCGTGATGGGCGGCATCGTGAAGATGCGATGATACAGAAAACAGGGCGGGATTCCGTGCGTCCAGGGGGACGGGGTGTGCTTGACGGACACCTCATCCGCCGCCTGCGGGCGACAGCTTCCCGCTCCGCACCGAAACAGCCCTTTGGTCTGTTCCGGTCGGCTTATTGGGAAGAAACCGCTGTTGTCTGCATAGGATCAGCGACAACTTGATCCTGCTGCACAGGCAGCGGACTTTATGAGAGCAGGCAGCAGAAAAGAACCGCTGCGCGCGGTGCAGCGGTTCTTTTGGGGAACGGGCCGGTCCTAGGATCAGCCGCGGACCTTGCGGGCGGTGAACACGACGCAGGCGGCAGCGGCAGCCATCAGCGCGACGAGCGCGGAGACGGAGACGGGGTCGCCGGTCTTGGGGGAAGCGTCCTCATCCGCAACGTAGACGGGCGCCTCGGATTCGACGGGCGCAACGGGCGCGGGGTTCTCATCGTAGTCCGGGTAGAACTGGGTACCGCCATTGTTGGCGGGCTGCTCGGGCACGACGCCGCACTCTTCGCCGCAGACATGGCCGCAGATGTAGCAGTCATTGTCATGCTCATGCTCTTCCATCTGGCAAATGTAGAGGGGCAGGTACTCATAGCAGGTGCCCACGTGCTCATGCTCTTCCAATTCACAGACTTTGCGGTAGCACTCTTCGGTATGATCGCTGTCACCATGTGTAGCGATCTGGCAATCCAGCTCATAGCAGGTGCCTACATGCTCATGCTCAGGAATGTCACAGATCAGTTCTTCTTCATAGATCTGATTGCCATTCTCATCTACCGCATAGCAATCTTCGGTGTGGACATGCTCGTTCAGCTCGCAGATCAGCTCGCATTCCGGCTCAGCGCAGGCGGTATGGATGCAGCCAGGGGCCTTCTCCGCGAAGGCGGGGACGGTGAACAGGGAGACGAGCAGGAGCAGGGTCAGGGTCAGTGCGATGAATGACTTCTTCATCACGGGGTACCTCCTTCTTTTTTGCGGAGTCAATATGTATAGGTTTTGAGAATATACACGGGCAGGGGCACAACATGAGTCTGGCATGGCTGAAACGTGAAAAAAGTGTGGAAATGCTATTGCTTTTGTGGTTGGGAGCAGGTATAATGAAAACAGAACGCGGATGTCAAAAGGCATGCTTTTTGACACCCGCGTTTTTTGTGCGCGGCGGGCGGGGCGGTTTGTTCTTGACAAGGCGGGGTGGGTTTTGTAACATGATATTGGAAACAAAAACACAACGGGAGGTTGTTCGATCTATGACGGAGACGCCGAAGTATCTGGACGAATCGCTGTCCTTTGCGGAGCGCGCGAAGGATCTGGTGGCGCGCATGACGCTGGAGGAAAAGGCCAGCCAGATGGTGTACACCGCGCCGGCCATTCCGCGGCTGGGCGTGCCGGGCTATAACTGGTGGAACGAGGCGCTGCACGGCGTGGCGCGCGCCGGCACGGCCACGATGTTCCCGCAGGCCATCGCGATGGCGGCGATGTTCGACGCGGAGATGGTGGAAAAGATCGGCGGGGTGATCGCCGAGGAGGGCCGCGCCAAGTACAATGAGAACGTGCGGCAGAACGACCGCGACATCTACAAGGGGCTGACGTTCTGGTCGCCCAACATCAACATCTTCCGCGACCCCAGGTGGGGACGTGGGCACGAGACCTACGGCGAGGATCCGTATCTGACCGCGCGGCTGGGCGTTCGGTTCGTCAAGGGCGTGCAGGGCGACGACCCGAAGTACCTGAAGGCGGCGGCGTGCGCCAAGCACTACGCGGTGCACTCGGGGCCGGAGTCGCTGCGGCACGAATTTGACGCGGTGGTGTCCAAGCAGGATCTGTACGACACCTATCTGCCCGCGTTTGAGGCGCTGGTCAAGGAGGCGGACGTGGAGTCCGTGATGGGCGCGTACAACCGCGTGTACGGCCAGCCCGCGTGCGCCAACGACCTGCTGACGGACATTCTGCGCAAGCAATGGGGCTTCAAGGGCCACTTTGTGTCCGACTGCGGCGCGCTGAGCGACTTCCATCTGCACCACATGGTGACCGACACGGCGCCCGAGAGCGCGGCGCTGGCCGTGAAGCACGGCTGCGACCTGAACTGCGGCGCGGTGTACCTGCACGTGCTGACCGCGATTCAGGAGGGGCTGATCACCGAGGAGGAGATCACGCCGTGCGTGGAGCGGCTGATGCTGACGCGCATGAAGCTGGGGCTGTTCGACAAGGACTGCCCGTTCCACGACATCCCCTACTCCGTCAACGACTGCGACGAGCACAGGGCGCTGTCGATGGAGGCGGCGCGGCGCTCGCAGGTGCTGCTCAAGAACGACGGGCTGCTGCCCCTTGACGTGGACAAGCTGGGCTCCATTGCGGTGATCGGGCCGAACGCCGACAGCCAGCAGGTGCTCAAGGGCAACTACAACGGCACGGCGTCCCAGTATGTGACGATCCTGGAGGGCATCCACGAGATCTGCGACGGCAAGGCGCGGGTGTACTACTCGGAGGGCTGCCATCTGTACCGCGACCGCGTGGAGGGGCTGTCGCTGCCCGGCGACCGCCTGGGCGAGGCGGTGGCGGTGGCGCAGCAGGCCGACGTGGTGGTGCTGTGCCTGGGCCTTGACCCCACCATCGAGGGCGAAGAGGGCGACGCGAGCAACGAGTACGGCGCGGGCGACAAGGCGCACCTGAACCTGCCCGGTCAGCAGCAGAAGCTGCTGGAGAAGGTGGTGGCGGTGGGCAAGCCCACGGTGCTCATCCTCTCCTCCGGCTCGGCGCTGGCGGTGAACTTCGCGCAGGAGCACTGCAATGCGGTGGTGCAGAACTGGTACGCGGGCAGCTTTGGCGGGCGCGCGGCGGCGGAGCTGCTGTTCGGCAAGTTCTCGCCGAGCGGACGCCTGCCCGTGACCTTCTACAAGAGTACAGAGGATCTGCCCGCGTTCACCGACTACGCGATGGAGGGGCGCACCTACCGCTACCTGCACTGCGAGCCGCTGTACCCGTTCGGCTACGGGCTGTCGTATGCAAAGTTCGCATTTGAGGGGCTGACGCTGTCTGCCGCGCAGATCGAGGCGGGGCAGAGCATCACGGCGGCGGTGACGGTGAAGAACGAGAGCGGCTTTGCCGCGGCGACGCCCGTGACGCTGTACATCCGCGACGAAGAGGCGAGCACGCGCGTGCCGCACTTCTCGCTGTGCGGATTTGCGCGCGTGGAGCTGGCGGCGGGCGAGAGCCGGACGGTGGAGTTCGAGGTGACGCCGCGCAGCATGGCGCTGACGGCGGAGGACGGCTCCTATGTGATCGAGCCGGGCGCATTCACGCTGTACGCGGGCAGCGTGGCGCCGGACGAGCGCAGCCGCGAGCTGAGCGGCGAGACGGTGCTGCGCGCCGGGTTCGTCGTGCGCTGACCGATCGCGATTTTGGCCGGGTGGACGGAGACGTCCGCCCGGTTTTTTGCGTGCCGCGCGGCATGACTTGACTTCGTATAGGGGAACGGATATAATCTTGTACTGGGTAGCGCAGGCTGCCCGATTCAGTTTCTGCCGCTTTGTGTATATAAAGGACAGAGGCTCTTTTTTCCGCAATGGCGTCCCCGAGCGGGGCGGCATCAATTCAACCGGAAAAAGGGAAAGGAACATGGATATGAAGAAGCTGATTTCTCTGTTGTGCGCACTGACGCTGGTGCTCACGATGCTCTCGGGCTGCGCGTCCGCGCCCGCGCAGAGCGCTGAACCGACCGCAGACCCCGTGGAGACGGCGGCGCCCACGCCCGAGCCCACCGCCGAGCCCGTTTCGATGAACATCGTGGCGCTCAAGGGGCCGACCGCAATGGGCATGGTGCAGTTCATGGATCAGGCCGATTCCGGCGCGCTGACGGACGGCAATGAATACAACTTCAGCATTGTGGCGGCGATCGACGAGGTGCCCCCGATGCTGGCCAAGGGCGAGGCGGACATCGCGGCGGTGCCCGCGAACCTGGCCTCCGTGCTGTACAACAACAACGAGGGCGCCTTCCAGGTGCTGGCCATCAACACGCTGGGCGTGCTCTACATCGTGGAGAACGGCGAGAGCATCCAGTCGGTGGAGGACCTGCGCGGCAAGACCATCTACGCCAGCGGCAAGGGCGCGACGCCCGAGTACGCGCTCAACTACATCCTGACGCAGAGCGGCATCGACCCGGAGACGGACGTGACCATTGAGTGGAAGTCCGAGCATGCCGAGTGTCTGAGCGCGCTGCTGGCCGAGGAGAACGGCATCGCGCTGCTGCCCCAGCCCTTTGTGACCACCGCGCAGGCCAAGAACGAGGGCATCCGCGTGGCGCTGGACCTGACGAAGGAATGGGACGCGCTGCAGGCGAACGCCGAGAGCCCCTCCGCGCTGCTGACGGGCGTTGTGGTGGTGCGCCGCGACTTTGCAGAAACTCATCCCGAGGCGGTGTCCGCGTTCCTGGATCACTACAAGGCGTCGGTGGAGTTTGTAAACGGCAACACCGAGGCGGCGGCTGCGCTGGTGGGCAAGTACGACATCGTGCCCGAGGCGGTGGCGGTCAAGGCGCTGCCCGCGTGCAACATCACCTTCATCGAGGGCGATGAGATGCAGCAGAAGCTGTCCGGCTACCTGGCCGTGCTGCTGGAGCAGAACCCCAAGGCCGTCGGCGGCGCGCTGCCCGGCGACGACTTCTACTACAAGCGCTGAAAAAAGCTGAGGGAATGAGATGAAGAACGCAAAGGCTGTCCGCGTATGGGCCGTGCTCTTCTGGCTGCTGGTGTGGCAGGCGGCGAGCATGGCGCTGGACAAGGTGACCTACCTTACGCTGCTGGTGTCGCCCGTGCAGGTGCTGGTGCGGCTGGGACAGCTTTTGCTGACCGCGGAATTCTGGGGCTCCGTCGCGTTTTCGCTGTCGCGGATCGCGGCGGGGTTCTTCCTGGCGGCGGCGCTGGCGGTGGTGCTGGCGGCGCTGGCGGCGCGGTTTACCGCGGTGCGGGAGCTGCTGGCCCCTGCGATGCTCGCCATCAAGAGCGTGCCGGTGGCCTCCTTCATCATACTGGCGCTGATCCTGTTTTCGTCCAAGAACCTTGCGGCGCTGATCTCGTTTCTGATGGTGCTGCCCGTGCTGTACACCAACGTGCTCACGGGCATACAGTCCGCCGACCCGCAGCTGATGGAGATGGCGCAGGTATTCCGCCTGTCGCCCGCGCGGCGGGTGCGCTACCTGTACCTGCCGCAGGTGATGCCCTACTTTAGGTCGGGCTGCACGGTGGCGCTGGGGCTGTGCTGGAAGGCGGGCATCGCGGCGGAGGTCATCGGCATCCCGAAGGGCTCCATCGGCGAGCATTTACAGCAGGCGAAGGTGTATCTGGACATCCCCGACCTGTTCGCGTGGACGCTGGTGATCGTGCTGGCGAGCCTGGCCTTTGAAAAGCTGGTGCTGGCGGCGCTGAATGCCGCCGCGAGACGGCTGGAGAGGATGTGACGCATGGAGGACATCGTACTTGAGGGCATCTGCAAGGCGTTTGACGGAAAGGCCGTGCTGAGCGGGTTTTCCGCGGTGCTGCCCTGCGGGCGGGTGACGGCCGTGATGGCCCCCTCCGGCGCGGGCAAGACCACGCTGCTGCGGCTGCTGATGGGGCTGGAAAAGCCCGACAGCGGGCGCATCGAGGGGCTTGCCGGGCACCGCATGGCGGCGGTGTTCCAGGAGGACCGGCTGTGCGGGTACTTAAGCCCCGTGGACAACATCCGGCTGGTGAATCCGGCGCGGACGGCGCAGGAGGTGCGCGCGGCGCTGGCGGAGATGGGCCTTGCGGGGTGCGAGGCGCAGCCCTGCCGGGAGCTGTCCGGCGGCATGAACCGCCGCGTGGCGCTGCTGCGCGCGCTGCTGGCCGACGCCGACCTGCTGCTGCTGGACGAGCCCTTCAAGGGCCTGGATGCGCGCACCCGGGAGGATGTGATGCGCCGGACGCGGGCGCGCTGCGCGGGCCGCACGGTGGTGCTGGTCACGCACGACCCCGCCGAGGCCGAGGCGCTGGGCGCGGCGCAGGTGCTGGCGCTGGACTGAACAGCGCTCTCCCCCATTGCCTGACAAAAGAAACGCCCCTGCTGCGGATGGAAACCGCGGCGGGGGTGTTTGTCTGTCAAAAGGAGGCCTTTGCTCCGATTGCGTGAGCGTTTCCGATATTGGGGGGCGGCTTGGACGGTGCCCGGGGCTGTCCTGTCCCCCGCTTTGAGCGAGCGTCCCGTTTTCAGCTATCTGTGCGAGAATTTTCAAAGAGATGGTTCAGCATGAAATCACGATGGAAAATTCCGGGGAGCGGAAACCTCGGTGATCCTCGCTTTTGTGATGTCGGAAGGATGGGGTGAGCGCGTGAACGTTGCCGGTAACGGGGAATTTGTCGACCTGGACGATGGCCATAGCTGCGTCATTCCGAGGCGAGGTAGCGGGACAGGGCGGCGTCGGCGACGCGGGCGGCGCACAGCACGTAGACGGCGGATGCGCCGCAGTCGAGCAGGGCCTGCGCGCAGGTCTGCACGGTGGAGCCCGTGGTGAAGATGTCGTCGATGAGCAGCACGCGCTTGCCGCGCAGCTTTCCGGCATTGCGGCCGGGGAGTATGCTGCCCCTTAGGTTGGTCATGCGCTGCTGCGCGCCCAGGCCCACCTGCGAGCGGGTGCCGCGCTTTTTGCGCAGCGTGCGGCGCAGGAAGGGCAGGCCCAGGCGCCTGGCGGTGCGGCGTGCGAGCAGCTCGGACTGGTTATAGCCGCGCTTGCGCAGGGTATGGGGCGTGGAGGGCACGCCGAGCACGGCGTCCACCGGCCAGTCCAGACGGCGGGCCAGCAGCGCCAGCTCCCGGGAGAACAGGCGCGCGGGCAGGTCGAACTCGCCCTGGAACTTCATGTGGTGGATGAGCTCGCGCACGGGGCCGTCGTAGAGGAACACGGCGCGGGCGGCGGCATAGGCGGGCGGGGACTGGCGGCAGATCAGGCAGAGCGCGCGGCCCGCAACGGGGCGGCCGCACACGGCGCACACGTCCTGCTGCGGCCAGCGCTCCATTTTGTCCCGGCAGGCAGCGCAGACGCCCTCCTGCACGCCGTCCGCGCTGCCGCAGCTGATGCAGCGCGTGCGGGGAAAGAGCGCGTCGAGCAGCTTCTCGGAAAAGGCGGTCATAAAGGGTCACGCTCCTGTGGATGCTGTGCGGCGTGAAGTTATGCAGGTTTTGCTGTTCATGGAAAAAGGGCAGGGCCAGTGCCTGGCTGACACCTCATCCGTCGCCTGCGGATATACGCCGTGGTTGGTTCTGTGATTCTCGAGCACGCAGCTTGGGGAGATATATCCGGAAACACAGTCATGCGGGGTTGCTCTCCTGGGTCATGCTGTCCAGCGCAGCGAGGCGGTCGCCCAGGGCGGTATAGCGGTGGGCGGTCTTGTTGTTTTCCACCATGCGGGCCAGCACGGTCTCGCTGCCCACCATGACGACGCGGTCCTTGGCGCGGGTGACGGCGGTGTAGAGCAGGTTGCGCACCATCATCTGCGGCGGGCCGGGCAGCAGCGCGAGCACCACGGTGGAGAACTCGCTGCCCTGGCTCTTGTGGATGGTCATGGCGTAGGCCAGCTCGAGGTCCTGCAGCATGGTCTCGTCGTAGACCACGCGGCGCTCGTCGTCAAAATAGACGGTCAGGCCGCTGTCGTCGATGCACTCGATGATGCCGATGTCGCCGTTGAACACGCCCAGGCCCTCCTCCTCGCGCCCGGCGCCGCGCGTCCACTCGGCCTGATAGTTGTTGCGCACCTGCATCACCTTGTCACCCTCGCGGAAGCGGTTGTCGCCCACGATGCGCTCCTTTTTGTGGCGCGCGGGCGGGTTGAGGCGCTCCTGCAGCATGCGGTTGAGCGCCCAGACGCCGGCGTCGCCCTTTTTCATGGGCGCGAGCACCTGGATGTCGCGGATGGGGTCAATGTGGTAGAAGCCGGGCAGGCGCGTGGTGACCAGCGCGCAGACGCTGTCGGCGATGGCGTAGAGGTTGTCGCGCTTTTCAAAGAAGAAGTCGGTGTCGCGGTTGCGGATGATGGGCATCTGGCCGGAATTGATGCGGTGGGCGTTGACCACGATGTGGCTCTGGGCGGCCTGGCGGAACACCTCGGTCAGGCGGGCGACGGGGAGGACGCGGCTGTCGATGATGTCGCGCAGCACGTTGCCCGCGCCCACCGAGGGCAGCTGGTCGGCGTCGCCCACCAGCACCAGGCGGGTGCCGGGGCGCAGCGCCTTGAGCAGCGAGCGCATCAGCTGCAGGTCCACCATGGACATCTCGTCCACGATGACCACGTCGGCCTTTAAGGGGTCCTCCTCGGTCTTGCCGAACAGCGGCAGGCCCTCGTCCTCGCCCGCGGCGTACTCCAGCAGCCGGTGGATGGTCTTGGCCTCCTGGCCGGTGGCCTCGGTCATGCGCTTGGCGGCGCGGCCCGTGGGCGCGGCCAGCGACACGGTGAGCCCGGCGCGCTGCATCAGGCGAATGACGCAATTGATGACGGTGGTCTTGCCCGTGCCGGGGCCGCCGGTGATGACCACAACGGGCGACTGCGCGGCCAGGGCGATGGCGCGGCGCTGGCCCTGCTCAAAGGTGATGCCCTGCTCGTCCTCGAAGGCGTCCAGCGCGGCGTCGGAGGCGTCGATGGACTGCTTCTGCGTGGCGCGCTGGAGCAGGATCAGCTGCAGGGCGACCTCCTTTTCGGCGGAGAGCATCGCGTGGTGATAGACGGCGGTGCAGTCCGTGCGCTCCTCGACGCGCACCTCGCCTGAGAGCACCAGCGCGGCCAGCTCGTTGACGACCTCCTCCTCGGGGGCCTGCAGGATGCCGCAGGCGGCCTCGACGAGCTTCTCCTTGGGCAGGAACACGTGCCCCGCGGCGCCTGCGGCGTCCCAAAGCGTATAGGTCAGGCCCGCGCGTAGGCGGTTGGGGTCGTCGGGGGCGACGCCCATGGACAGCGCAATGCGGTCGGCGGTGCGGAAGCCCACGCCGGGCACGTCGCGGACGAGCTGGTAGGGATTGGCGCGCAGCACGGTGATGGCGTTGCCGCCGTAGGCCTTGATGATGCGCATGGACAGCGCCGGGGGCACCTGATAGCGCTGCAGGAACATCATCACCTCGCGCGTCTCCTGCTGCTGGGCGTAGTTCTCGGCGATGACGGCGGCGCGCTTGGGGCCGATGCCCTCCACCTCGCGCAGGCGGCCGGGGTCGTTGGCCAGGACGTTTAAGGTATCGTCGCCGAAGCACTCGACGATCGCCTTGGCGGTCATCTCGCCGATGCCCTTGATGAGGCCGGAGGCGAGGTAGCGCTCGATCTCGTCGGCCTTGGTGGGCACGATGGTCTCGTAGGTGGAGGCCTTGAGCTGGCGGCCGAAGGTGGCGTGGGTGGTCCAGGTGCCCAAAACGCGCACACGCTCCCCTTGCTTGATGAAGGGAAGCGTGCCCACGACGGTCTGCGGGCCGCCCGCGCAGCGCACGGACACCACCGCATAGCCGTTGTCGTCGTTTCTGTAAATGATCTCCTCTACGATGCCTTCGAGTTCCTCCATGTTTTACCTCAACATTCTTTGAGTCCGAATGAAGCCGAAGGCCTCACGGGGATCAGCGGTTCGCGGCGGCCTTCAGCGCCTCGGCGCGGTCGGTGCGCTCCCAGGGCAGGTCGGCGTCGGTGCGGCCGAAGTGGCCGTAGGCGGCGGTCTGCGAGTAGATGGGGCGGCGCAGGTCCAGCGCGTCGATGATGGCGGCGGGGCGCAGGTCGAACTGCTTGCGCAGCAGTGCCTCCAGCTCGGCATCGGGAAGCGATCCTGTGCCGAAGGTGTCCACCAGCACGGAGACGGGCTGCGCCACGCCGATGGCATAGGCCAGCTCGATCTCGCAGCGGGAGGCAAGGCCCGCGGCGACGATGTTCTTGGCCATGTAGCGCGCCATGTAGCAGGCGGAGCGGTCCACCTTGGTGGGGTCCTTGCCGGAGAAGGCGCCGCCGCCGTGGGGGGCGTAGCCGCCGTAGGTGTCCACGATGATCTTGCGGCCGGTCAGGCCGGAGTCGCCCTCGGGGCCGCCGATGACGAAGCGGCCGGTGGGGTTGATGAAATACTTGGTGTTCTCGTCGAGCAGCTCTGCGGGGATGACGGCGCGGACGACGTGCTCAAGCATGTCTCTGCGGATGGTGTCCTGCGAGACGTCGGCGCTGTGCTGGGTGGAGAGCACGACGGCGTCCACGCGCACGGGCTTGCCGTCGCGGTACTCGACGGTGACCTGGCTCTTGCCGTCGGGGCGCAGGTAGGGCAGCGTGCCGTCCTTGCGCACGGCGGCCAGGCGGCGGGTGAGGCGGTGGGCCAGCGCGATGGGCATGGGCATCAGCTCGGCGGTCTCGTCACAGGCGTAGCCGAACATCATGCCCTGGTCGCCCGCGCCGATGTCGTGCACGCCCTCGCCGCGCTCCTCCAGCGCGTCGTCGACGCCCATGGCGATGTCGGCGCTCTGCTGGTCCAGCGCGATCTGCACGGCGCAGGTGCGGGCGTCAAAGCCGCAGGCGCCGCCGGTGTAGCCGATGCGCGCGATGGTGTCGCGCACGATGGCGTTGTAGTCCACATGGGCCTTGGAGGTGATCTCGCCCATCACCAGCACCATGCCGGTGGTGGCGATGGTCTCGCAGGCGACGCGGGCCATGGGGTCCTGCGCAAGGTGCGCGTCGAGGATGGCGTCGGAGATCTGGTCGCAGACCTTGTCGGGATGGCCCTCGGTCACGGACTCGGAGGTAAAGAATCGGATTCCCTGCTGGAGCATGTTCTTTTCTTCCTTTCTTTTGGTAAAATGGGGGTTTGATAAGAACGCCGGCGCGGGAAAACACATCACAATCAACAAGCCTTCCACCGGGTTTGCGGCAGAAGGCTTTGCTTTTTTCACACTTCCACCTCATATTTCAGCGGCTGGACGCCGCTGCGGGAATTGGCACCACTGCCCGCGTAAATGCGCGGACCGGTTGCCGGGTTTCATCGGGCCCGTCCCTCAACCACTCTGTATAAGGCGTTCTTATTCATTTGTCACTTCTGATAGCATAGCATACGCGCGCGATTCCGTCAACAAGGTTTGACAACGTTAATCAATCTCTAACAAAGCCCGTCACAGAATCACGATCTGCCCGAAGGCGAGCATCAGCAGCGCGGCGACGGCGTTGCCCGCGACGATGACGGGCAGCGCGTGGCGGATGCGCAGGTCCAGCATGGCGGCGATGCCGCTGCCCGTCCACACGCCCGTAGTGGGCAGCGGTATGGCCACAAACAGAAACAGCCCCAGCAGCGAATACCTGCGCACGCCGCCGGATTTCTTCTGAAACCGGCCCTCCAGCTTCTCGGCCAGCCGGTGGAAAAAGGGGCGGCCCTTGCACCAGTGGAAGAAGGGGCGCAGCAGCAGCAGGATGAAGGGCACGGGGATGCACGAGCCCAGCAGCGCGATGAAGAAGGTCTCCCAAAGCGGCAGACCCATTGCAAGGCCGACGGGGATGGCGGCCTTGACCTCGAGTACAGGCAGCATGGACATGCCCAGCACGGTGCCCGCGGCACGCAGCCAATCGAGAAACAGCATGTTTGCTTACAACCTTTCCTGTCCGGAATTTCTTCGCTTCTATACAGACGATTTCATACAAAATAAAGTTGCGCGGGCGCGCAGAATCAGTATAATTTATAGGGGGCGATTTTGCAAGCCCCGTGCAATTTGTTTGGAGGAAATCGCTATGAAAAAGGTATTGGGCTGCATCCGCAGGGCCTGTGAGGACTTCGACCTGATCCAGGACGGCGACCGCATCGGCGTGGGCGTGTCGGGCGGCAAGGACAGCCTGCTGCTGCTCTACGCGCTGAGCCTGTACCGGCGCTTTGCCAAGCAGCGCTTTGAGGTGGTGGCGCTGACGCTGAGCATGGGGCTGGAGCCCTTTGACGTCAGCCCCATCCAGGCGCTGTGCGACCAGCTGGGCGTCGAATACATCGTGCGCAAGACCGAGATCGGGCACATCATATTCGACGTGCGCAAGGAGAAGAACCCCTGCTCGCTGTGCGCCAAGATGCGGCGCGGCGCGCTCAACGAGCTGGCCAGGGAGGTGGGCTGCAACAAGGTGGCGCTGGGCCATCACCGCGACGACGCGCTGGAGACGCTGCTGCTGTGCCTGCTGCACGAGGGGCGCATCCACACCTTCCACCCCAAGTCGTATCTTTCCCGGATGGACCTGACGGTAATCCGCCCGATGGTGTACGTGCCGGAAAAGCACGTGATCCACGTGGCAAAGCAGCTGGAGCTGCCCATCGTCAAGTCCCCTTGCCCGGCAAACGGCAACACGCAGCGCGAGGAGATGAAGCAGCTGCTCGACGCGCTGTGCAGGCGCTACCCCAACGCGCGCGAGCTGATGCTCTCCGCGCTGCGCAACCAGGAGCAGTACGGACTGTGGGAAAAGGACGCTGGCGGCAAGGAAGAGTGAGCTCGCCTCCGCTCGGTCCGCAGGCCGGGGATCTGGCGGCGCAGACGGAAGCGCCCCGTCCTTCCATCGATTGGGAAGGGCGGGGCGCTTGGTTTATTCTTCGCCGGTCAGGTAGAAGTGGGCGGTGACCCAGTCGAGTATGGCGGCGGGGTCGGCGATCCAGTAGCTCTCGGAGCGGCGCTCCTCCTGGCGGCCGGTGAGTATGGCGGCCTCCGCAATGCTGACGCGGCCGCTCTCCAGCCAGAGGCGGACGTCGGAGACCGTCAGGTCGGTGCGCAGGTTGCTCAGTATGTCCCGGGAAAGGGCGTCGCGCCCCTCCTCGTCCCGCTCCTCCATCTGTTCGGCGAGGGTGTCCATCACCGCCTCGATGAGCTGCTGATGGCGCTGCAGCTTGTAGGGGTCGGTGCCGGGGTAGTCCACGCCGCCGATGTTGTTGAGGTAGGAATAGGCGGCGTAGTTCTCGATGTTGGGCACGATGTTCTGATAGCCCGCGGGGATGGAAAAGTCCGTGATGGCGTCCTCCACCACCACGTAGACGCCGTCGGTCAGCGCGGCGAGGTCGCGCAGCTGCACGACGTTGAGGAACGCATAGCGGTCGATGCGCACGCCGCCCAGCAGCGCGGAGACGGCCTCGACGGTCTTGCGCTCGGCAAGGCCCGCGCTCTCGGCCGCGTGGTAGACGGCGCTGATGGGGCCGTACTTGCAGTAGCTGTACGCGCCCTGCGCGTCGTACTGCTCCACCCACACGCGCGTATCCTTGGGGATGGTCAGCAGGGACACGGAGCCGGAGGGCTCGCGCACCAGCAGGCTGAGCGAGGTCAGCTTGGAATAGCCCGCGTCGTCGTAGCCCACCGCGCAGATGAGCAGCGTGTCCACGTCCTCACGGCGCACCAGCGTGCTGTCGGAAAACTCCATGCCCTGCTCGGGCTCGGGGGTGGCCTGCGCGGGATCGGCCGGTGCGGAGCAGCCGCACAGCAGCGTCAGCAGCGCGACGAGAGCGCACAGCAGTTTTTTCATGCGTCCCTCCTCATCGCCGGAAATCGTAGCGGACGGGCTTGTGGTAGTCGTAGACCAGGTCGCCGTAGAGCTCCATGTTCTCCAGCGCCATGCCGGTGCCGCGCACCACGCAGTCGCCGGGGTTGTCCGCAAGGAAGCAGGGCAGGCGCAGCGAGGTCTGCACGCGGCGGCACAGGCCGCCCAGCATCGCGCCGTTGCCCGTGAGGGTGATGCCGTTTTGGTAGATGTCGGAGGCCAGCTCGGGCGGGGTGCGCTCGAGCACGGAATGGATGGCCTCGATGATGCCGGCGGCCACCTCCTCCACCGCCTCGGAGATCTCCGAAGCGTCGATGTGCTCGGTGCGCGGCAGGCCCGAGATGATGGAGCGGCCCGTGACGTCCATGGCGCCCATGGGCGGCTCGGGCGAGACGACGGCCAGCTGCATCTTGATGCGCTCGGCGGTGCGCTCGCCGATGTGCAGGTTGTGGCGGCGGCGCATGTACTTGATGATGGCCTCGTCGACCTTGTCGCCGGCAAGGGGCACGCTTTCCTTGACCACGGCGCTGCTCATGGAGATGACGGCGATGTCGGTCGTGCCGCCGCCGATGTCCACCACCATGCAGCCGCCCGCCTTGGTCACGGGCAGCCCCGCGCCGATGGCCGCGGCCACGGGCTCCTCGATGAGCTTGGTATCCATGGAGCCTGCGTCGGCGGAGGCCTCCACCACGCTGCGGCGCTCCACCTCGGTCACGCCCGAGGGCACGCAGACCACGACCCGCGGCCGCGAGAGGCTGAAGCGCCCCAGCACCTGCCGCAGGTAGTAGTGGATCATGCGCTCGGTCAGCTCATAATCCGATATGACGCCGTTTTTGAGCGGGCGGATGGCCTGGATGCCGCGGGGCGTTCGCCCCAGCATCTGCAGCGCCTTATCGCCCACGGCGATGATGGTGTGACTGTATTCATCCACCGCCACGACGGACGGCTCACGAAGAACGATGCCTTTTCCCTTTATATAAACCAGCACGGAGGCCGTGCCCAGATCCATGGCTATATCCCGCGTAAAAACGCCCAAGAGTGATCGCTCCCTTTTGCTGCGGCGCGAAAAAAACACGCCGGCATCTATATAAAGCCGCGCTGAGGCGGCAGGTAAAATCAAAGGACAGACTGCGTCCTGTGCACATGGGGTTATATTCTCGGAAAAGCGCCGTTTCTCCTGCCTTGCGCGCGGGCAAGCGGCAAATTATTTTGTGGAAATTTTTCCCAACGTGCGGTATTTGCGCATGGTGGCGATGCCGCCGCGCAGATGGCGTTCGGCTTTGTTCACATCCAGCACATGGCGGATGCAGCGGTAGAGCGCGGGATCGATGCGGGGCAGGCGCTCGGTCAGGTCCTTGTGCACGGTGGACTTGGACACCCCGAAGTGCTGCGCCGCGTCGCGCACCGTGGTGCTGCTCTGTGCGATGTAGTCCGCTTCACGCCTTACGCGCGCCTCGATATGATCCATCATAAAAAGCTCCCCCTTCTCTGGCTTTTTACAGCTTATGAGTCGGGGGAGCCTGAAAGAACCGGGGGTTACTGGAACTCGAAGGTCAGCGCCGCGCGCACGCCGTGCTCGTCCGCGCCCTGCAGGTAGAGCTTGCGCATGTCGGGCGAGAAGTACATGGCGCTCACGTCGATGCCCAGGTCCTTGTAGACCAGCTTGTCGTTGATGATGCGGCTGCCGCCCCAGTAGCCCACGCGGATGTCCACCGTGCCGTCCTCGTTGCGGCGGGCGTAGGCGATGTGCATGCCGTCCGAGGCGATGTCAAAGGCGGTGACGCCGCTGTCCACGGCCTGCGCGCCGTCGGGGCCGACGAGGTAAAGCGCACGGTCATAGGCGACCAGCGCCTCGCCTGTGCTCAGTATGCAGGCGGAGGCGGAGCTGCCGCCGGTGAGCACGTCCTCGGTCAGCTGCCCGCCGGACAGATAGCTCAGCTGCTCCTTGCCGCCGGACTGGATGTAGAGCAGCTGCGCCTTGTCTCCGGCTGCGAGCACGCGGTAGGATTTGCCGCCCAGCACGCTCTCGGTCAGGCCGGTGTCCACGTCCAGCTTTTCCAGCAGCTTGACGTCGCCCGCGGCGGTGAAGTAGAGGTCGTGGCCGGTCTGGGCGAAGGTAACGCGCGAGGCCAGCACCTGGCGGGTGCAGCTGCGCTGCAGCTGGCCGTTTGCAAAGCTGTAGACGTCCATGGTGTTGCCCGCGACCAGCGCCACCAGCTGGCCGTCGGCGGAGACGTCGAAGCACTCGGCGGCGACCTCGGTCAGCGTCAGGATGGGGTCGTAGAAGCCGTACTGGTAGTTGATGCGCACGAACTGGGTGAGGATGCGCTCGGTGGGCTGCTCGACCTCGCTCTGCGCGTCGGGATCGGCCTCGATGGTGACGGTCTGCACCGACATGGCCACCAGGTTGTCCTCGTCCATCCAGCCGATGACGGCCTCATCCATGTCGGGGTGGATGCCGCTGGGGTCGAGCTTGTCCAGCGACAGGCGCGTGATCTTTTTAACCTCAAAGCCCTGGGAGGAGCCCTCCGCCTCGCTGTCGGGCTCGGCGGTGCGCTCGGAGAGTATGAGCGTCTTTTCCTTCGGGGCGATGGAGCCGCAGCCGGCCAGCAGCGCAAGCGCGAGCAGCAGCGTCAGCAGGCGGATGATGCGTTTTTTCATGGCTGACCCTCCCTTGCTCTTGCGGTGGGCAGCTGCACCGTGACCACGGTCAGGCCCTTGGGCTGCGAGGTGATGGAGATGCGGCCGCCGTGCTGCTCGACGAGCTGCTTGACGATGCTCAGGCCCAGGCCCGAGGAGCCCTGCTCGCGCTGGCCCTCCTTGTCCTTCCGGCGGTAAAAGGGGATGAACAGCCGCGGGATCTCCTTTTCGTCGATGCCGTCGCCGGAATTGGCCACCTGCACGGTGACGGACTCGCGGTTGGCGTTGACGAGCACCTGGATGGCGGAGTTGGGGTAGCCGTACTTGATGGCGTTGTCGATGATGTTGATGAACACTTCCTTGAGCTGGGTGTCGCTGCCCATGACCACGGCGCGCTGGCGGAGGTTGAGCTCGATGACGTCGCCGTACTTTTCCGCCTTGAACTGCATGCCCTCGCACACCTGCTGGAGCAGCTCGCCCAGGTTCACGCGCTCCTTGGGGACGTTGACGGCGTCGCTCATGCGGGACAGCTCGAGCAGCGTGACCACCATGTTGTACATTCTGTCGCTCTCGGAGCGGATGTGGGCGATGCCCTTGTCGAAGAACTCCTTGTCGGTAAAGCCGTTCTCCTCCAGCACCTCGGCGTAGCCCTTGATGGAGGTCAGCGGGGTCTTGAGCTCGTGGGTGACGTTGTCGTAGAACACCTTTTTGTACTCGGACAGGCGCTTGAGCTCGTAGCGGTCGGAGTCGATGGTCTTCATCTGCTGGTCGATGCGGTAGATCATCTCGGCGAAGTTTCGCTCGAGGGTGCCGATCTCGTCCTTGCGCTTGGAGCGCGACAGGCGCACCACCTTGCCGATGTCGATCTTGTTCTGCTCGACGTCCTTTTGCAGCGCGGAGCTGATGTTTGCCAGCTTGCCGATGGGCCCGGCGATGGAATTGGCCAGCGCCAGCGCCACCACCAGCGCCACCAGGAACACCACCACGGTGATCAGCGACACGGAGCGGATGGTGTTGTTGCCCTGGGTGTAGAGCACGGTATAGTCCGCCACGGTGCGGATGACGCCGATGCTCTTGCCCTCGATGAGCACGGGATAGGAAAAATAGGCCTTGGTCTGCGACTGCTCGGTGTTGAGCGTAAAGGCGGCAAGCCCGCCGCGCGCCAGGCCCTCGTCGCCGTAGCTGTGCTCGATGAACACCTGCGCGTTGGTGGAGGCCACCATGCGGCCGTCCAGCGTAAGCGCTGCGGTGGGGTTGCCGGTCGCGCCCGCCAGCTCCTCCACCAGCTGCTGCGCGATGGCGTCAAAGCCCTGCTCGTCGTTGTTGTGGTTGCCCATGACCAGCAGCTGGCGCGCGTAAATCAGGCCGTTGTTCTTCATCACGACCAGGTCGTCGTTGATGTAGTCCTCGTTGCCCTGCGACACGATGCGCGCGATGAACAGGTTGGTCACCATGAGCATCACGAAAAAGATGGCCGTCATGTACAGCACCATCTTGATGCGGATGGACAGGCGCACCTGCGGCTTTCCGCGCAGCGCAAGGCGTCGGATCAGGTTCCTCGGGTCGAATTTTATCTTCATTTGCTATTGTTCCGCTACGTCGAAGATATAGCCGATCTTGAAGATGGTGCGGATCTCTTTATCCAGCCCCAGCTTTTTGCGCAGGCGCAGCACGTGGATGTCCACGGTGCGCGTGTTGCCGAAGTAGTCGTAGCCCCACACCGCGCCCAGTATCTTCTCGCGCGACAGGGCGACGTTGCGGTTCTCGTAGAAGTACATCAGCAGCTGGTACTCCAGCGGCGTCAGGTCCACGGGGCGGCCGTTCTTTTCCACCGTCATGGTCGAGGGCGTGACGGTCAGGCCGTTGAAGTGCAGCTGCAGCTCGTTGCGCACGGGCGGCGCGTCGCCGGTCTTTTCCAGGCGGCGGAAGGTGGCCTTGATGCGCGCGACGACCTCGCGCACGTCAAAGGGCTTGGTGATGTAGTCGTCCGCACCGGCCTCCAGGCCCAGCACCTTGTCCTCCACCATGTTGCGCGCGGTGACCATGATGATGGGCACATGCAGCCGGTCGTTGAGCTGGCGGCAGACCTCCAGGCCCGATATGTCGGGCAGCTGCCAGTCCAGCAGCACCAGATCGGGGTGGGCGCTCATGGCCATCTGCACGGCCTTTGCGCCCGTGCCTGCGA
This sequence comes from Candidatus Spyradocola sp., assembly GCA_034113365.1. Classification (GTDB taxonomy): domain Bacteria; phylum Bacillota; class Clostridia; order Christensenellales; family UBA1750; genus Spyradocola. Next base: position 2,140 of record JAXEXP010000009.1, on the reverse strand, counting down.
TGCCCACGTCGTAGCCCTCCTTCTTGAGGCGGTAGGCCAGCAGCTCCGCGATGGGCGCGTCGTCCTCCACAACCAGTATCTTGTAATTGCTCATGCTCGTTCATCTCCGTATGTTACTAAGTCCAGTATACCATATACTTTTAGACGATTCAAACCCCGGTTAGGATGCAAAATCACGAAAAAAACAATTTCCGGCGCGAATTTTGGGTAGAAAAAAGCCGCAGCACGTTCTGTCTGCGGCTCTTGCGCAAGAGGGGTCAGTCGCCCAGCTTGAGGGCGAGGTACTCGTCGTAGGTGGTGCGCTTGTCCACGACGGGCTGGCCGAGGCTGAGGTCTAGGATGCGGTTGGCGACGGTGGAGACGAGCTGGTGGTCCTTGGAGACGAAGAGCATGGTGCCCTTGAAGGCCGTCATGCCGTTGTTGAGCGAGGTGATGGACTCCAGGTCCAGGTGGTTGGTGGGCTCGTCCAGGATCAGGAAGTTGGCGCCCGAGAGCATCATGCGCGACAGCATGCAGCGCACGCGCTCGCCGCCCGACAGCACGCAGGCCTTCTTCTTGGCCTCCTCGCCCGCGAACAGCATGCGGCCCAGGAACCCGCGCAGGAAGGTCTCGTCCTGCTCCTTGGAGTACTGCCGCAGCCAGTCCACGAGGGTGAGGTCCACGCCGTCAAAGTAGGGGCCGTTGTCCTTGGGGAAGTAGGCGCTGGTGATGGTGACGCCCCACTTGTAGCTGCCCTCGTCGGGCTCCAGCTCGCCCATCAGGATGCGGAAGAGCGTGGTCTTGGCCAGGTCGTCGTCGCCCACGAGCGCGATCTTGTCGCCCTTGTCCACGCGCAGGGAGAAGTTGTCCAGCACCTTGACGCCGTCGAGGGTCTTGGAGATGCCCTCGACCACGAGGATGTCGTTGCCCGCCTCGCGGTCGGGCTTGAACTCGATGTAGGGGTATTTGCGCGTGGAGGGCTGGATGTCGGTCAGCTCGATCTTTTCCAGCAGCTTCTTGCGGCTGGTGGCCTGCTTGGACTTGGAGGCGTTGGCCGAGAAGCGCGCGATGAAGTCCTTGAGCTCCTTGATCTTGGCCTCGTTGCGCTTGTTGGTCTCGCGGGCCTGGCGCAGCGCCAGCTGGCTGGACTCGTACCAGAAGTCGTAGTTGCCGGCGTAGAGCTGGATCTTGCGGTAGTCGATGTCCGCGATGTAGGTGCACACCTCGTTGAGGAAGTGGCGGTCGTGCGACACCACGATGACGGTGTTCTCAAAGTCGCCCAGGAACCGCTCCAGCCAGCGGATGGCGCGCACGTCCAGGTGGTTGGTGGGCTCGTCCAGCAGCAGGATGTCGGGGTTGCCGAACAGCGCCTGCGCCAACAGCACCTTGACCTTGTCATTGCCGTCCAGCTCGGCCATCTTTTTGTAGTGGAGGTCCTCGGTGATGCCCAGCTGGTTGAGCATGGACTGGGCGCTGCTCTCGGCGTCCCAGCCGTCCATCTCGGCAAACTCGCCCTCCAGCTCCGCCGCGCGGATGCCGTCCTCGTCGGAAAAATCCGGTTTGGAATAGAGCGCGTCCTTCTCCTGCATCACCTCGTAGAGGCGCTTGTTGCCCATGATGACGGTGGTGAGCACGTCGAACTCGTCGTAGAGGAAGTGGTCCTGCTTGAGCACGGAGATGCGCTCGCCGGGGGTGACGATCACCTCGCCGCTGTTGGGCTGCAGCTCGCCCGAGAGGATCTTGAGAAACTGGCTCTTGCCCGCGCCGTTGGCGCCGATGATGCCGTAGCAGTTTCCCTTGTCGAACTGGATGTTGACGTTTTCATACAGTATGCGCTTGCCGAATTGCAGCGTGACGTTGCTTGCCTGGATCATGCTTTTCGATTACCGCCTTCTTTTTTTGATGCGACCGGGGCACAGTATACCATAGAATGCGCGGAAACGCATCCTTTATAACCAACACTTAATAAACAAGCGCCCGTCCCATGCGGAACGAGCGCCGCAGCCTGTCAAAAAACAGGCATGTGCTCCCCGGGGATGCATGAAGGGGCCGCAGCCCCTTCATCTTCAATCCGCAGGCGGGGGCGTGTACCCCGCCGAGGAGCGATTTTCTGTAAGTTAGGAAGAATATAGATGGATGGCTTCTCTTTTCCATCCGTTCC
>JAXEXP010000008.1:0-2094 GCA_034113365.1 Candidatus Spyradocola sp. | reverse complement strand
TGCAGCGCTTCCATATACAGCCCGATGCGAGCGACACGAGGCTTTCGCTTGCGGTGGGGTCGATGAAGCGCGGAGTGACGCCGCTGCGGCTGTGCGCGGCGTATGCGAGCCTCTCCTCCGGCGGCATCTACCGGGAACCCGTGCTCATCCGCCGCATCGAGGACGGCGACGGAAAGGTGCTCTATGAAGCGCAGCGCACGGAAGAGGCAGTTCTGGAGCCCGCCGTCGCGTTTGTGCTGAACAACATGCTGCAGTCCGTGACGAGCTGGGGCACCGGCAAGGCGCTGAAGGAACTGAATGTGCCCATCGCGGGCAAGACGGGCACGGTGGGATACGACGCCGGCGGCAACCGCGACGCCTGGTCGGCGGCCTTTACCCCGCAGCTGGCGGCGGTGTGCTGGATGGGATTCGACCAGACCGATGCGGAGCACGCGCTGCCTGCGTCGGTCACAGGCGGCAAACAGCCCACGCAGCTGCTCGCCACGTTGCTCTCCCGCCTTGCGCTGCCCGAGGTACCGTTTGAGCAGCCCGAGCAGGGCATCGTCTGGTCAAAACTCGACGCGCAGTCGCTGCAAAGCGTGGGCGAACCGCTGCTTGCAGGGCCCTACACCGCACAGGAGGATGTGGTGTACGAGGTGTTTGTGGCCGGTACGGAGCCGACGGCAGTTTCGGACCTGCGCATTGCGCCCACGCCGCTGTGGGATCTGACGGTGACGGCGGGGCAGAACGGCTATCCGCTGATCCAATTCACCGCGCCGGAAGAGGGCGTGGTCTATCACATCTACCGCAGCTTCCATGGCAGCGCGCACGAGATCGCGCAGGTGACGGGCATCGCGGGCAGCGCGTCAGCCTATCTGGACACCTCGGCGCAACGGCTGTACACCTACGAATACTTCGTGGTGGCCGAATACGCGCAGACCGGCGTGTTTGCCGACGCAACGCCCGGCGTGCGCTATACCGTTCCGCTGTTCACTCTACCTTGGGGATAAAAAAACTCCAGCCGTACCTGCCAGCTATATGGCCGGAGCGGCTGGAGTTTCTCTGATCACTTTATGCGTTCTGCATCCACTTTTTTGCAGAGAAAACTGTCCAGACAACTCAGATAACGGGTTGCACTGAGTGTCGGAGTCAGGCCGTAGCCGGGATCCAGGGAAACCTGCATGCGGTTTCCGTCCGCCGTGGTGCAGACGGTAAAACGCACTTCGGGGCAGTCCCCGGCTGCCCAGGCTACGCCGTGGAGGTACAGATATGCAGTTGAATCATCTATGAGCTCCACTGAATGAGTAAAAATATCTTGCTGGTTTTTCATGGCCAGGTAGGTAAATGTGTCCCCCGGCGGAATATCGTATTCTCTTTGCAGAGACAGTGGATCCAACGAATGGGCATATTTGCGCCTGCGCAAGGTGCACAGAGGTGCGACCATCAAAACGCCCAGCAACAGATCGATTGCCATCATTATGAACAGAAGCAGTGCGAGTATTTTGAAATCTGCTCTCATCAAACCTCCTGCGCGGGGATGTCGTCGTAAGGGCTCAGATCCATGTGCAGCTCGCGCGCCAGACGGATGGCCTCCTGACGCGGCACAGTGTTGAACACGGAATAGGTCTTATCCAGCGCGGTGTCCAGCAGCTTTTTGGCGTCCTCTTCCCTGCCCTGCGCGATGCGGATCTTGGATAGGAACACCAGCGTATCGAACTGCTTGGGCTTGATGGACAGTGCCTTTTCAAACATCTTCTCGGCCTCCTCCACCTCGCCCGTGCGGTAGAGCACCTGCCCCAGATTGTCCACGATGGAGGCGTCGGTGTCGTCGTAGTCATAGGCCTTGCGGTTGAAGGCCAGCGCTTCCTCATAATCGCCCGTCTCGTCGCCCTTTGCGATGAGCAGGAAGCCCAGCGTGGAGTACATGTTCACCGTCTGCACCTTTTCAAACAGCTTGCGGTAGATCTCCAGCGCGTGATCCACGTCGCCCTTCTTCCAATAGGCCAGGCCGAGGTTCTGATAGACGATGCTGTACTGCTGCTCGCTGAGCTTGCACTTGCGCGCCGTGCGCAGCACCTCCAGCGCCTTGTCATAGTCCTGCCGCCGCATCAGCAT
>JAXEXP010000007.1:0-3579 GCA_034113365.1 Candidatus Spyradocola sp. | reverse complement strand
CCTGTTCCGGTGTTCCGGTCGGCTTCTTCTGACTACGCACCGAACCAGCTGTTCCAGCTGTTCCGGTGTTCCGCATGGCTTATTCTCCATAAACAGTCCACCGGACTGTTTATTCCGAAACGCTCATGCTCCAGGGCTGCGCCCCTCCGTAGGTCAGTCCACAGGACTGTTTCTTCCAAAACGCTCGACCTCCAGGGCTTCGCCCCTCCGATTGCCCTCAAGGGGAAGCCCAGAGGATTCTGCCGTTATTTTTTGCCTTGACCGTATTGTTCCGTCAGGAACGCGGTCAGCTGGGCGGTCTGCTCCGGGGTGAGGGCGGCTTTGGGGAGGACGAGCACGCGCTTGCCCAGCAGGATGAGCGTGTTCGGGGTTTCCAGCGTGCGGTCAAAGTCCGTCCAGCGCAGCAGGGTGGTCTTTTCGCCGTTTTGGGACTTGATCTTTTTGTCGGTGATGAGGTAGCGGCGGTGGCGGGTCTCGCCGCCTGCCTGCGCCAGGCGCTGGATGGCACGCTTTTTGTTGCCCGCCAGCGCGGTGTAGAGCGTCGCTGCGCCAAAGAGCGCGGCGGCCACAGCCAGCACGAGGAACTCACCGCGCATCGTGCAGAAGAATGCGACGAGCAGCGCCACGGCGATGGCGAGCATCACGCCCGCGCGCAGGCAGAGCTTGTCGCGGCTCCTGCGGTACTTGGCGCCGTAGACCTTGTCCTTCGTCGAATAGGCGATGCCGGCCTCGGCCAGCAGCTCGGGGGTGAGCTCGGCCTGTATGTCGATCCTCATGGCCTCACCCCAGCTGCTTCATGGACTCGTAGTAGGGGTCGCCGTCGAAGCAGCGCTCCTTTTCCACCTCGCCGCCCAGCGCGCGCACGGCGTTGGCGATCTCAATGTAGTCCAGGTAGTTGATGTCGGGGTCGTCGAGCGCCTGCATCATGCGGGGCAGCGCGTCGGCGTCGCCGAACTTGCCGATGTAGGACGCGATCAGCGCCTTGTTTTTGGAGGAATCCATCAGCTCCAGCAGCAGGGGCAGCACGCGCTTTTCGGAGGGATAGTCGCACAGTATGTCCACGATGACCTCGCGGGCGGCGGGGCAGGCGGTCTGGTATGCGTTGAGCAGCGGCTCGACCACGCGGCCGCCCATGTTCTTGAGCGACTCGGCGCCGTTCTCGCACAGCTCGTCCAGCTCCTGCGCGTTTGCCAGCCAGCCGATGTACAGCTCCATGGGCTCGGTGCGCTCCATCTCGCGTAGCAGGCCGATGGCGGTCATGCGCACCTCGTTGGCGGCCTCCTTGCGCGCGGCGATGTCCAGCAGGGGCTGAACGCTCTCCTCGCCCAGCTCCGTGATGCGCTCCATCAGCTGATCGGGAATGGAGACCTTCTTTTTGACGTAGTCGCACAGCCACTTGCACAGGAACTTCGCGTCGTCAAACTGCTGGAAGTAGTCGCCGGGCGTTCGGCCGCTGAGCCAGTCGCAGGGCTCGTTGAGCCAGCGCAGGTAGACCTCGGGCACGTCGGCCTCCATGGCGTCCACGTTCTGATATTTTGCCATGTTGGCCTTGGTCCAATCGCGCAGATAGGTCTGGAAATGCTTGTCAAAATCCACACAATTCATACTAATTTCCCCCATTTTCTTCGCCGGTGCCCAGGCTGTCGCGCGCCTGGGTGAGTTTCTTGACGCGCACGCGCAGGGTGCGCACCGTCACGCCCGCCTCGTCGGCCAGGCGCTGCCAATCCGGTTCCTCGCCGCGGCTGATGCGGTACATCGCCTCCAGCGCGCGCACCCACGCCGCTTCGTGCGTGATGCGCGGATAGGCATCCTGCACCGAGAACATGTAGGCCGACCACGCGCCCACCGCGAACTCCAGCGCCTGCTTGTCGTTCTGCAGGTGCTCGACCGCGCCGCGCATCACGTTGAGGTAGCCCTCGGGCACCAGCTCGTCCAGCTTGAGCTTTTTGGTGCCGATGAGCACCAGGCGGCCGTCCTGCAGGCCGTAGTAGGGCTCGGGCGCATGGATGGCGCGCAGCGCCTCGACCACCATCTGCTTGAAATAGGAGTTGAGGGTGGGCGAGAGCAGCAGCTCGCGCAGCAGGCGCTCGGCGTCGGGGCCGCCGGCATAGCTGAGCAGCAGCACCGCGTGGCTCATCTGCCCCTCGGTGCCGAAGAACGCCGTGCCGCGCACCAGGCGGCGGATGTCCTCGTCCTTAAGCGCCTGCTTGACCTCCTCGGGCTTGCGGCCCGTCAGGTCGTCCAGGCAGCGGCGCAGCTGCTCCTTGAGGTCGCCCGGCAGCTCGTAGGAATAGGAGATGCGGTCGATGGGCGGCGCGCCGTCGCGCACGGCGGCAGCGGCCTGCTTCATGCCCCAGGCGGCCAGCAGGCTGTCCGGCTCGGTCAGGCACAGCTTTTCAAAGGTGAGCAGGCTCTCCTGATAGCGGCCCAGATTGTACTGGCACGCGCCGTACAGGTAGAGCATGGAGACGTCGTAGGGGCAGGAGAGGAAGATCTTCTTGAGCGCCTGCATCAGCTCCTCGTCCAGGCCTGCATCGGCCAGCGCGAGGCAATACTTGAACAGGTCGTCGACCTCCTCGATGCGGTCCAGGCGCAGGCGGCGCACCGCCTCGACGGCCTCGGCCTGTTTGTTTTCGGCCAGATAGAGCATGCTCTCGTTGCAGCGGCCGTGCACGTCCAGCGGCTCCTGCCGCAGCACCTGGCGGATGTGCTTCCACGCCTTGTCCATATCGCCCAGGCAGTAGTAGGCCACGGCCAGGTTGTTGCGCACATAGGTCATGCTGGGGTCCTTTGCCAGCGCACGCTCGAGGCAATCCACCGCGTGCTCCAGGTCACCGGCGTCCAGCGCGGCCTTGCCGTCCATGCTCAGCTCGTCCAGCTCGCGGTCCAGCTCGGTCTCGTAGTCGCACTCGGCGATGTAGGCAAGCGCGTCGTCGGCCTGGTCGGCGAACTCGCCCTCCGGCTCCACCTGCTCGTAGGCGCGGTACATGGCCTCGGCCTGGTCGTAGTCGCCCATGGCCATGAAGTTGCTCGCCATGCCGAAGATGGCCTCGGTGGGCAGCTTTGGCAGGTGGAACATCAGCTGGATCTCCAGGTTGCTGCGCTCGTACAGGCCCATGCGGGCATAGGTATCGGCGATGTCCAGCCGGAGGCTCAGGTCGTCCGGCTCCATCTGCACCGCACGGCGCAGGTTTTTGAGCGCCGCGGTGTAGTCTCCCTTTTCGATGGACTTCTCCGCACGTTTATGGTAAAAGCCGGGTTCCGGCCGAAAGGACAGCACGCGTCCGTCTGTCAATGCCGACGCACCTCCTTGCACTTTGATTGTCTGATTCTCGCTCATGCCCGCGCGCGAAAATGCGCACAAGGGCATTTTAGTTTAGTATATCACGTTTGCCCGCGGCGCGCCACCGTGCGGGGAGGTTTTGCACAAAAAAAGGATGTAGAAGTGTCAAACATAGGTAACAGTCAAAACAAGTGGAGATAGTCGGAAAGGACATCATTGGGAGAGCGCAAGCCGAGGCAGGTCATGATGTGGTTGTTGGATGCCCGCTGGTAGCGGGCAAGCTGTGCGCGGCCATC
>JAXEXP010000006.1:0-12601 GCA_034113365.1 Candidatus Spyradocola sp. | reverse complement strand
CGGATGTAATCCTGGCTCATGGCGTCCAGCATCGCAGAGCGCGTAAGGCGGCTGAGCATGGGGATGCTGGCCAGCACCAGCGTCGTCAGCGGCAGCACGTAGGAGCGCCAGCCGGCCTCAAGGCCGAAGCTGGGCAGAACGCCCTTGAACACCGCAAAATAGAGGATCAGCATCATCGCCACGAAGAAGGACGGGATGGACGCGAACAGCACCGCGAAGATGGTCACGGTGGTATCCAGGAAGGAATACTGCTTGATGGCGCTCATGATGCCCAGCGACACGCCGATGACCGCGGAGATGCAGAACGCCAGCAGGCCCACCCGGATGGTGATGGGAAAGCGCAGCGCCAGCTCGCCGAATATGTTCTCCTGCGTGGTGTAGGACAGCACATTGCCGTGGATCAGGCCGTTCATGTAGTTGCCGAAGCGCTCAAACAGGTTGTCCGAATAGCCCACGCGTTCGTTGAAGGCGGCCTTGACCTCGGGCTCGGCGGTCAGCGGCAGCACGTTGGTCGCCGGATCGCCGGGCGTGAAGGCCATGATCAGGAACACCATCAGGATGACGCAGAACATCATCGGGATCATGTAGAGCAGGCGTTTGAGGATGTATCTTCCCATTTGGCAGCCCTCGCTTACACGCGCTCAAAGCGGATCAGCGCAGCGCCCGGCTCGGTGACCAGCGGCATGCTCAGCGCGGCGACCGCGCCGCCCACGTCCGCGGTGTAGAAGTGCACGGGGATGCCCGCAGGCAGCTCGCCCACGACCTCGTCCAGCACGAAGGTATCGTAGTGGAAGTGCTTCATGCGCACCTTGGTCTCGGCGAAATTGAGGTAGAGGCTGCCGTCCTCCAGCGTGATGGTGGCGGGGTTATAGCCGGGGCGCTTGTAGGTGCCCGCGAACTCGGACAGGGCGTGGGAGGTGGAAGTGCCTTCCACCTTGTCGCCGGTGAATACCTTGAGGGAGTCCTGCGTCTTGGCGGCGCGCTCGGCGATGAAGTCGTGGTAGCGCTGCACCCAGTCGGTGTCGTGGATGCCCAGGTAGTGGTCGATGACGGTGCGGGCCAGCGCGAAGTGCAGGTAGCTGCCGTTCATGTTGGTGTAGGCCACCACGCCCAGGTTCAGCTCGGGCACAAAGCAGGTGAAGCCCGAGAAGCCGTTGATGTTGCCGCCGTGGTGGTAGACCTTGATGCCGCGGAAGTTCTCGATGAACCAGCCCATGGAGTAGCGCCACAGGCAGGTCTCGGGCATGGGCATGTCCAGCGGGGCGTCCAGGATCATGTTGGGCTTGTGCAGCTGGGCGACGTTGGCCTCGCTGATGACCTGCTCGCCCTGGAACTTGCCGTTGTCCAGGTGCATCTGCACCCAGTTGAGCATGTCCTCGACGCAGGAATTGATGGAGCCTGCGGGACCGAGCGGCGCGCCGACGCCCTTTTCCTTGTCCTCGACGGGCATTTTGTAGAAGGGAATCTTCTTCATGCCCTTGAGGGCGACGTCGGGATCGGTGCGGTCATAGGGCTCGGCGTGGTCGGGGCTGCCGGTGATGTCCGCGATGAAGGCGTTGGAGTGCGTCATGTGCAGCGGGCCGAAGAGGTACTCGTCCAGCAGCTGCTCGAAGGTCTTGCCGGTGACGCGCTCGCAGATGTAGCCGGTGAGGATGTAGCACTGGTTGTTGTACTGGAACTTCTGGCGCACGGGCTGGTTGGGCTCGAGGAACTTCAGGTTCTGAAGCAGCTCGGCCTTGGTGTAGTCGGTGCCGTACCAGCTGTACTCGTGGCGCGGCAGGCCCGTGCGGTGGCTGACCAGGTCGCGCAGGGTGACGTGCTGGGTGACGTAGTCGTCATAGAAGCTGATCTCGGGCGCGTAGGCCTTGATGGGGGTGTCCCAGTCCAGCTTGCCGGCGTCGACGAGCTTGGCGGCCAGCGCGCAGGTGAAGGCCTTGGAGCAGGAGCCGATCTGATAGAGGGTGTGCTTGTCGGCGGGGAGGTTCTGTTCCACGTCGCGCAGGCCGAAGCCATCGCAGAGCACGACCTGGCCGTCCTTAATCACGCCCACGGACACCGAGGGGCTTTCCCACAGCTTTAAGCCCGCCTCCGCCTTCTCGCGGAAGCTGCTGAAAAATTCCTGATCCGTCATTGCGGTTCACTCTCCCTTTTGTCAGTCTGCCTTGGTAAAGACGATGGGCTTTAAGCCCTTTTCCGAGCCGAGCATCACGGACAGCGTGCGGATCGCGCCCTTGGGGTCGGCCGCGAAGGTCAGGATCAGGCCCGGAGGCAGCTCGCCGACGGTCCTGTCGGTGGTAAAGCTGTCGTAGTTGTGGTGCTTGAGGCCCACGACGAAGGTGTTGAAGTCGGCGGTGAGCTTGCCGTTTTCCTCGGTGATGAGGAAGCGGCGGTAGCCGGGGGCTTCGTAGGTGCCGGCGTAGTCGGCGATGGGGTGCGAGGGCACGGTGTCGTCCTTGATCTGGCCGCCCATGGAGGCGTAGAAGGACTTTACGTTCTCGAACATTTCCTCGTTGTACTTCTTGATGCGGCGGAACCAGTCGGCGTCGGGCGCGCCCAGCACCTCATCGATGATGTGCTGCACCAGCGCGTCGGTCAGCAGCGCGACGTCCATGTTCAGGCTGACGAACACGCCCAGGTTCTGATCGGGCACGAAGGCGGTGGAGGTGGTAAAGCCGTTGATGTTGCCGCCGTGCTCCATCATCTTGTGGCCGCGGTAGCTGTAAATGCTCCAGCCCAGGCCGTAGCTGGTCATGGTGCGCTGGGGCTCGAATGCGCCGCCGTTGCCGGTGTCGGTGTGGGGCGTGGTGATCAGCTCCATCAGGTCCTCGCGGACGAGCTGGGTGTCCCCCACCTTGCCCTTGTTGAGGTTGAACTGCAGCCACTTGGCCATATCGCTGGCGCAGGAGCAGACGCAGCCCGCCGCAGCGGTGGGGTCGCCCACGAGCGCGTCCTCATTCTCCGCAGGGCTGCGGTAGAAGGGGATGGCGCGGATGCCGGTGGTGCCGTAGTCCTCGTCGTGCGCAAAGGGCAGCGCGTGGTTTGCGTCGGCGCGCATGTAGGCGGCTCTGGCGACGGAGCGGGTCATGCCGATGGGCTTTAAGAGCTTTTCGGTGAGGAACTCCTCGAACTCCATGCCGGAGATGCGCTCGATGAGGCAGCCGACGATCAGGTAGTTAAAGTTGGAATACTGGAAGCGGTAGCGGATGGGCGCGCTCAGGGGCAGATCCTTGAGGTTGCGCATCAGCTGCTGGCGGGAGAAGCCCGTGCCGTACCAGGCGTACTCGTGGCGCGGCAGGCCGGAACGGTGGGACAGGAAGTCGCGCACCGTCAGGTTTTCCGTCGCGTAGCGGTCGTTCAGGCGGAAGTCGGGCATGTACTCGATGATGGGGGTGTCAAAGTCCAGCTTGCCCTCGGTGGCCAGCAGCGCGGCGGCGGTCGCCGTGAAGGCCTTGGAGCAGCTGGCGATCTGATAGAGGGTGTCGCCGTCGGCCTTGTTTTTGTCGTTGTCGCGCAGGCCGAAGCCGTCGCACAGCAGGGTCTTGCCGTCCTTGACGACGCAGACGGAGACCGAGGGGATTTCCCAAATTTTGAGCTGTTCCTCGATGACCTGGGAGAGCTTGGCAGCAAAATCCATTTAATTTTCCACCTTTCCAAAGCAGATGGGGTCGACGCCGGGGTCGGCTACGAGGGGGATGGACAGGCGCTTGACCGCGCCGTCCGCGCCCGAGTGGAACTGCACCGTAAGGCCGGGCGGCAGCTCGCCGACATAGCCGTCCAGCTCGAACACGTCGTAGTGGAAGTGCTTGAGCGGCACCGTGTAGCCGATGAACTGCATCTCCAGCGCACCGTTCTGCTCCCGGACGACCAGGTCGGTATAGCCGGGGGCGCGGTAGGTGCCGGCAAAGCCGCTCAGCGCGCGGCTGGGGGACGTGCCGGGCACGGGCGTGCCGCGCACGGAGGCTGCGTATGCCTTGAGCTCCTCGAACATGTTGTGATTGAGCTTGCGGAACGCATCATAAACATCCGCATCGACGCCGCTGAAGGTGTTGACCACGTCGTTTGCGGCGGCCTCGCACAGCATGCAGGTGGTCATGTTGACATTGGTGATGGCGGCCAGCTGCAGGTCGGGCACCAGGTAGAGCGAGGTGGTGAAGCCGTCGATGCCGCCGTTGTGGGTGAGCACCTTATGGCCGGCGTACATGAAGGTCTGCCAGCCCAGGCAATAGCTGGCCAGGCTACGGCCGTTGGCCTGCGTAGCGCCATAGACGATGGTGTGCGGCTTGTGCATCTGCGCCATGCTTTCGGGCGACAGGATGCGCGTGCCGTCTGGGGTGGCGCCGTCGCCCAGCTGGAAGGCCGCCCACTTGAGCATGTCGCCGGCGCTGGAGAAGATGGAGCCCGCGGGGCCGTAGGGCGCGCCGACACCGGCCTTCCAGTCCTCCACCGGCGTGCGGTAGAAGGGGATGCGGGTGTGGCCGGACTCGCCGTAGAGCTCGGGGCGGTCGAAGGGCTGGGCGCAGTTGCCTTTTTCCAGCGCTTCGTCGATCCACATGCTGGTGCGGTCCATGTGCAGGGGCTGCAGCAGCTCCTTGCGGACGAAGTCCTCCCAACTTACGCCGGTCAGCCGCTCGATGAGGTATCCCACGAGCACATAGCCCAGGTTGTTGTACTGAAAGCCGCCGCGCAGTTCGAGGTTGGGCTGCAGGAAACGCAGGTTGTGCACCAGCTGCTGCCGGGTGAAGTCCGTGCGGTACCAGGCGTACTCGTGGCGCGGCAGGCCGGATCTATGGCTGAGCAGGTCGCGCGCGGTGACCTGCGCGGTGGCGTAGTCGTCCATGAGCCGGAACTCGGGCAGGTAGGTGACCACGGGCGCGTCCAGGTCGAGCAGGCCGCGCTCGCACAGGATCATGGCGGCTGCGGAGGTGAAGGCCTTGGAGCAGCTGCCGATCTCAAAGAGGGTGTCGCCGTCCCAGGGCTGGCCGTTCTCGTCGCGCTGGCCGATGCCGGTGCACAGCAGGGTCTGCCCGCCCTGCAGGACGCCCAGCGCGAGGCCGGGAACGTCCCAGGCTGCGACCTGCTGCTGCGCGCGGGCCTTCAGCGCGCCGATTCTCTCCCCGTCCATGGCTTACGCCTCGACGCGGGCAAAGATCTCGTCCTTGGCCACGGGGTTTAGCACGATGCCGAAGGACAGGCTGTCCACCTTGCCGGTCTTGCCGGTGGCGAAGGTGAAATTCATGCCGTCAAACAGCGCGTGCACGTCGGAGATCTGGAAGGTATCGTAGTGGAAGTGCGTGCAGGGCGACTTCTTCTTGTTGTAATCGAAATAGAGCGTATCGTTCTCCACGGTGATGCGGATGTCGCCGTAGCAGGCGTTGCGGTAGGTGCCAGCAAAGTCCGCCAGCGCGCGGGAGGGCTGGGTGCCCTCGATCTTCTCGCCGTTGAGCTGCGCGATGCCCGCGGGCTGGGCCTTGAGGATCTGATCCACAAAGCCGCGGAAGCGGTTGTCCCAATCGCCGCCCTCGACGCCCAGCACGGCGTCGATGATGCCGTAGGTGGTGGCGTAGGTGGCAAAGGAGCTGTCGAAGTTGACGAGGTTGACGATGCCCAGCTTCTGGTCGGGGATCATGGTGACCAGCGCGGTGAAGCCGTTGATGTTGCCGCCGTGCTCGACCATGACGTGGCCGCGGTAGGTCTCGACGAACCAGCCCATGCCGTAGGAGGGGAAGTCGATCTCCTTGCAGGGCATGATCAGGGGCTGATCCATCAGCATGTTGGCCTTGTGCAGCTCCTTCATGTTGGCCTCGGAGATGATCTGCTTATCGCCCACCTTGCCCTCGTCCAGGTTAAACTGCACCCACTTGAGCATGTCATTGATGGTAGACATGATGGAGCCGGCGGGGCCGTAGGGCGCGCCGATGCCCTTGGCCATGTCCTCGCGGTCGCTCTTTAAGAAGTCGTAGACCGCGATGCCGGTGGTGTCGGTGGGAACGGGGCGGGAATAGGGCTGTGCGTGGTTGGGATCGTTTGCGATGGCGTCGACGTAGAAGGTGGTGCGCGTCATGCCCAGGGGAGCGAGGATCTCCTTCTTAACGAACTGCTCCCAGGTCATGCCGGACAGCTCCTCAATGAGCATGCCCACCGCCACAAAGCAGGTGTTCTGGTAGCACCAGGTGGTGCGGAAGGGCCAGCAGGGCTGCATGTTGCGCAGGTTCTCCACCATGTCGCGGCGGGTGCAGGGGCCGTCGATCCAGTAGGCGTCGTGGCGCGGCAGGCCCGTGCGGTGGCAGAGCAGGTCGCGGGTGGTGGCGTGCATGGTGGTGTAATCGTCCTGGAACTTGATCCAGGGCAGGTAATCGTGGACGGGCTTGTCCCACTCGAGCTTGCCCTGATCCACCAGCACGGCAGCGGCCGCGGCGGTAAAGGCCTTGGAGCAGGAGCCGATCTGGTAGAGGGTGTCGGCGTCGCCGTGCAGGCCGGTCTCGCGGTTGGCGCTGCCGATGACCTCGCTCATCAGCACCTGGCCGTCCTTGACGACGCCCACGGCGATGGAGGGCTGATCCCAGTTGGCAAGCTCTGCGGTGATGTGTTCGCGGATATTTTCAACAGAAATGCTCATAATTTGCTGCTCCCCCTTTTAGAAGTCCAGATCGATGCCCAGGCCGGGCTTGTCCAGCAGCGTGAACACGCCGCCGACGCGGTCGAAGCCGCCCGCGATGCCGTCGTCGTCACCGACGTAGAACATGAAGCTGTCGCAGTCGGCCTCGACGATGGCCTTCTTGGCCGCGACGAGGGACACGCCCGCGGTGATGGAGATCTTGTTCTCCTGCATGCAGCCCACCATGCACTTGACGCCGTTGGCCTCGGCGATGTCGGCGATCTGGGAGCCGTAGTACAGGCCGCCGCACTTCATCAGCTTGATGTTGTAGTAGTCCGCGGCGTTGAGCTTGGCGGCACGGCGGGCGTCGTAGATGTTGTGGATGGACTCGTCCATCATGATCTTGACGGAGGTGGTGTTGCGGGCCTTGATCTCGGCCATGCCCTCAAAGTCCCACCAGGGCAGGAACTGCTCGGCGGCGTCCACGCCCAGCTTCTCAAACTCGGTCAGCGCCTTGAGCGCGGTCTCGACGTTATAGCCCTGGTTGGCGTCGATGCGGATGCGCACGTCGGGCCCGGAGACCTTGCGGATGAGCTGCAGCGCGCGGATGTCGTCGTCCAGATTGATGCCGGTCTTGACCTTGAGGATCTTAAAGCCCTTCTGGTTGACGTACTTGTCGGCGTCGGCGGCCATCTTCTCGGGGTCGTTGATGCCGATGGTGATGTCGTTGTGGACAACAGGATCGGTGCCGCCCAGCACCTTGTAGACGGGCAGGCCCTGCTTCTTGCCGATGATGTCGTACAGCGCCAGGTCGAAGGCGCACTTGGCGGAGCCGTTGGCGTGGATCATGGAATCCATCAGCTTGTGGGCGCCGGCGATGTCCATGGGATCAAAGCCGATGAAGGCTTCGGCGAACATCTTCATCACCAGGTAGCAGGTCTCCATCGTCTCGCCCGTGACGAAGCCCAGCGGCGCGGCGGAGCCCAGGCCGTAGATGCCCTCGTCGGTGGTGACCTTTACATTCCAGGAATCGGAGTCCTCGATCACGCCAAAGGCGACGCGGAAGGGCTCGGCCAGCGGCGCGGAGAACTTTTCGATTTTTACGTCGGTGATCTTCATAGCTACCATCCTCCTGTTGTCGTGTACAAAAAGAACGGAGTTCAGCCGCGCATGCGCGATCTCGCTCCGTCCCCTTTTCTACTGGATTTTGCAGTTTAATGCGCTAAAACCTGCAATAGTTGCTCTTCATTATACGCCGATTTTGTCGGAATTGCAACTCTAATTGCCTATGTTCGCATAAACATACGTTATTTAATTTTGAGTTAATGAATCAGGACATCTTTTCGCTCATCTTCACGCCGCCCAGCACGTGCAGGTGCAGGTGCTTGACGGTCTGCGCGCCGTTGACGCCGATATTGGTCACCACGCGGTAGCCGTCCCCGGTCAGGCCCTCGAGCTGCGCAACCTTGACGCAGGCCTGCATCAGGCGTCCCACCAGCGCGGGGTCCTCGGTGGCGGCGGTGGTCAGGCAGCAGTAGTGCTTGCGCGGGATCACCAGCACATGGGTGGGCGCCTGGGGGTTGATGTCGCGGATGGCGACGCAGTCCTCGTCCTGATAGACGACGGTAGAGGGGATCTCCCCTGCGATGATTTTACAAAACAGACAGTCCATGCTTCGTTACCTCCCTGATTTATGCACTATATACATTTTATACCATTTCGCCCACGGCGGTCAAGCCGTCAAGACCGGTGATGCGAACCTGCACGACGCTGCCCGCGGGGGCGCCCGGCACGCGCACGCGCACGTAGCGGCGGCTGTAGCCCTCGCCCTCCTCCTCGGCCATCACCTCGACGGTCTGGCCGATCAGGGACGAAAGGTAGGCGCGCTCCAGCTCGTGACCCACGGCGATGAGGCGGCGGGCGCGCTGCTCGCGCTCAGCCACGGGCACCACGCCGTCAAAGCTCGCCGCGGGCGTGCCCTCGCGCTCGGAATAGGGAAACACGTGCATGCGGGCAAAGCCGATGCGGCAGCAGAAGTCGATGGTTTCAAGGAAATCCTCCTCCGTCTCGCCCGCAAAGCCGCAGATGACGTCGGTGGTGATGGCGCAGCCGGGAAAGTGCGCGCGCAGGGCTTCGACGGCGCGGGTGAACTGCGCGGTGGTGTACCTGCGGCGCATGCGGCCCAGCACCTTGTCGCAGCCCGACTGGAGCGAGAGGTGGAACTGGGGGCAGAGCTTGTCGGCGTGGGCGGCCATGCGGGCGGCGTAGGTCTCGTCGATCCACGCGGGCTCGAGGGAGCCCAGGCGCACGCGGGAGACGCCCGGCGCTTCGCACACGGCGTCGATGGCGTCCAGCAGCGTGGTGCCGTCGTGGAAATCGCGGCCGTAGCTGGCCAGGTGGATGCCGGTGAGCACCACCTCGCGGTAGCCCGCGGTGCCCAGCGCCTCGGCCTCGTGGCGCACATCGGGCAGGGGGCGGGAGCGGATGGGGCCGCGCACGTCGGGGATGATGCAGTAGGCGCAGCGATTGTCGCAGCCCTCCTGGATCTTCATCACGGCGCGGGTGCGGCCCTCGTTGGCGGTGACGTCCAGCGCCTCAAAGGCGGCGTCGGACAGGTTGTCTACCGCGCAGAGGGCGACGTCGCGGGCGATGGCGTCCTCGAGGTACTCCACCACGTGCTCGCGGCGGGCGTTGCCGATGACCAGGCGCACGCCGGGCAGGAAGAGCTTTTCGCCGTCGTGCTGGGCGAGGCAGCCGGCCACCACGATGGCGGCCTGGGGGTTGCGGCGGGCGGCCTGGCGCACGAACTTGAGCGACTTGCGCTCGCCCACGCCCGTGACCATGCAGGTATTGACCACGTAGACGTCGCAGATCTCGTCAAACGCGGCGGGGACATAGCCTGCGCGGATGAACTGCTCGCGCATGGCCTGCGTGTCGTACTGGTTGGTCTTACAGCCCAGCGTCATAAAGCCTACGGTTTTCATGCCATTCCTCCAAGATCTCCCGCGCAGTGCAGCGTCAGGGTCAATGCGACGAGGCCCGCGGTCTCGGTGCGCAGGATGCGGCTGCCCAGCGTGACGGCGGTGCCGCCGATGGACTGCACGGCCTGGGCCTCTTCGGGCGAGATGCCGCCCTCGGGGCCGATGAGCAGCGCGACGTCGCGCGCTTGGATGGGCGCGCCGAAGGCCTCGCCGCCGTTTTCGTAGGGCATGAGCAGGCGCTCGTGCCGCTTCATGCGCTCCAGCGCCTGCGGGAAGGTCAGCGCGGGCAGCACGTCGGGCACGGCGGAGCGGCCGCACTGCTTGACGGCCTCGCGCGCGATGCGGGCGTAGCGCTCGGTCTTTTTATCGGCCTTGTCGGGGCGGACGACGGAGCGCGCCATCACGACGGGCACGATGGCGGCAACGCCCATTTCGGTGCATTTCTGCACGATGAAGTCCATCTTTTCGCCCTTGCACAGGCCCTGATAGAGCGTCACGCGGCAGCGGGCCTCGCAGGCGGGCAGCTCGGAGAGTATGTCGCAGCGGGCGCGATCCTTATCGACCTGGGCGATGCGGGCGCGCAGCTTTTTGCCTGCGCAGAGCAGCTCGACCTCGTCGCCTGCGGCAAGGCGCAGCACGCGCGTCAGGTGGGCCAGCTCCTCGCCGGTGATACAGCCCTGTTCATCGGAATAAAATCTGTGCATCGTTCACGTCTCCTTGGGCACAAGCTGGCTTCATTATAGCACGGCGCAGGCTTTCCCGCAACAAAAGGGGGCAAAAGGCGCGTTAAATTCGCCAAAA
The DNA here is from genome assembly GCA_034113365.1 of Candidatus Spyradocola sp. Classification (GTDB taxonomy): domain Bacteria; phylum Bacillota; class Clostridia; order Christensenellales; family UBA1750; genus Spyradocola. Next base: position 2,224 of record JAXEXP010000006.1, on the reverse strand, counting down.
GCGCTTGACAGGGCCGGGTTTATGGCACTATAATACGCTTGATGCGTTGAGGAAGATATGCGCGCGTCCGGTGCCCTTCCGGCAGAGAGTCCGCGGTTGCTGCGAGCGGATGAGGGGTCAGGCGCTGCGTGCCGCTTCGGAGCACTCGCAAGCCAATGCGGGCGGATTCCCACCGATACAGGGGAAATAACGAGTTGGGCAGTTTCTGCCAACTTGGGTGGTACCGCGAAGCCTCGCCTTCGTCCCAAGAAATCATCTGGGGCGAGGGCTTTATTTTGCGAAGGGAGAATGGAAACCATGAAAAACGTATCCTCTGCCGAGCTGCGCTCGATGTTCCTGCGCTTCTACAAGGAGAAGGGCCATGCGGTGATCGCGTCGGCCTCCGTCATTCCCGAGAACGACCCCACCGTGCTGTTCACCACCGCGGGCATGCACCCGCTGGTGCCCTATCTGCTGGGCGAGAAGCACCCCGAGGGCACGCGCCTGACCGACGTGCAGAAGTGCATCCGCACCGGCGACATCGACGAGGTGGGCGACGCCTCGCACTGCACCTTCTTTGAGATGCTGGGCAACTGGTCGCTGGGCGACTACTTCAAGAAGGAAGCCATCTCCTGGTCGTGGGAGTTCCTGACCAGCCCTAAGTGGCTGGGCCTGGATCCCGACCGTCTGGCCTTCTCGGTGTTTGCGGGCGATGAGGACTGCCCGGCGGACACTGAGGCGCACGATCTGTGGCGCTCGATGGGCGTCAAGGAGGATCACATCTTCTACCTGCCCAAGAAGAACAACTGGTGGGGCCCCGCCGGCATCACCGGCCCCTGCGGCCCCGACACGGAGATGTTCATCATCACCGACAAGGAGCCCTGCGGCCCCGACTGCTCCCCCGCCTGCGACTGCGGCCGCTATCTTGAGATCTGGAACGACGTGTTCATGCAGTACAACAAGCAGGCGGACGGCAGCTTCCTGCCGCTGGAGCAGAAGAACGTGGACACCGGCATGGGTCTGGAGCGCACCATCTGCGTGCTCAACGGCAAGAAGTCCGTCTACGAGACCGACGCGTTCTCCGGCATCCTTGCCAAGATCGGCGAGCTGTGCGGCAAGACCTACGATCCCGACGACGCGGAGAACGTGCGCGCCTTCCGCATCGTGGCCGACCACACCCGCACCGCGACCATGATCATGGGCGACCGCAAGGGCGTGTCCCCCTCCAACGTGGACCAGGGCTACGTGCTGCGCCGTCTGATCCGCCGCGCGGTGCGCATGGGCATGAAGCTGGGCCTGCCCGAGAACAGCCTGGCGCGCATCGCCGAGGTGGTCATCGAGCAGTACAAAGACGTCTATCCCGAGCTGAACGAGAACCGCAAGTTCGTGGTGGAGCAGTTTGAGCTGGAGGAGCAGCGCTTCAGCCGCACGCTGCGCCAGGGCCAGAAGGAGTTCGACAAGGCGGTGAGCCGTCTGAACGGCTCCACGGTGATCGACGGTCTGACGGCATTCCACCTGTACGACACCTTCGGCTACCCCATCGAGCTGACGATGGAAATGGCCGCCGAGAAGGGCCTGACCGTGGACAAGGCGGGCTTTGACGAGAACTTCAAGAAGCATCAGGCCACCTCTCAGGCCGGTGCGGAGCAGCGCTTCAAGGGCGGTCTGGCCGACCACAGCGTGCAGACCGCGCGCCTGCACACCGCCACCCACCTGCTGCACGCCGCGCTGCGCCAGGTGCTGGGCGACGAGGTCGCGCAGAAGGGCTCCAACATCACCGCCGAGCGCCTGCGCTTTGACTTCTCCTTCAGCCGCAAGGTGACCAAGGAGGAGCTCAAGCAGGTCGAGGACATCGTCAATGCCAACATCGCCGCCGCCTACCCCATCACGATGGAGGAATCCACTGTCGAGGAGGCCAAGGCTGCCGGCGCCATCGGCCTGTTCGAGAGCAAGTACGGCGAGCGCGTCAAGGTCTACACCATGGGCCCCGCCTCCAAGGAGATCTGCGGCGGCCCTCACGCCTCCAACACCGCGGAGCTCGTCTCCTTCAAGATCCAGAAGGAGGAATCCTCCTCCGCAGGCGTCCGCCGCATCAAGGCCGTCATCGGCGCGAAGGCGGAGTGACGGGGAGGGGTACGCGCTTTCTTTCCTGAGGAAAGAAAGCTGCGCAAAGAAAGGCATATATGGATTGTGCAAAGGGGTTATGTGAGCGTTCTAGCCTGCATAGCCCCTTTCTGGTGTGGCG
>JAXEXP010000005.1:0-4396 GCA_034113365.1 Candidatus Spyradocola sp. | reverse complement strand
CTTCGTCCAGCTTATTCTTTCCTAGCGTACAGAAAATCGCTCCTCGGCGGGGTACACGCCCCCGCCTGCGGATTGAAGATGAAGGGGCTGCGGCCCCTTCATGCATCCCCGGGGAGCACATGCCTGTTTTTTGACAGGCTGTGGCTTCCCCTTGAGGGGAAGCTGTCGCCGCAGCGACTGATGAGGTGTCCGTCAAGCACCCGCCACACTCCAGACGCACGCCGTACCTACCTGCGCAAACTCGCCGCCAGCAAGCCGGACAGCAGCCCCGCAGCCAGCCCAAGCCCCAGGTCTCCCGCCATCGCCAGCACGGGCAGCAGCCGCCCGGCAAACGCGCAGTAGAGCACAATGCCCAGCAGCATGTACGCGCCGCCCACGATCAGCCCCGCGACCCAGCCGCGCACCCGGCCCGTGCTCGCCGCAAACGTACCGGCCAGAATGCTGACCACCTTGATCACCTGATTGACAGGCGTGATGACGCTCCCACCCAGATCCAGCAGCAGCACCAGCACGGAAAAAACCAGCACCAGCACCGCCGTTGCCAGCGCGGAGATCAGCGCCCCCCGCGCAAGCGACGCCGGCGCGGATCGCAGCGCACCGTCTTTTGCAGCCATAAAAAACCCTCCCCGCGAGCAGTTCTCGTCCTGTTTACAAGACTTTATGCGCGGGGAGGGCGTTTTATTCGCGTCAGATCAGGTCGTTCTCGGCGTCCTTGGGGGTGCTCTCCAGGGAGCGCACGGCCCAGCGGGCGATCATGGCCTTGGTGGATTCCGGCCCGAAGGTGATGGTGATGATGTCATCCTTGATGCCGGCGATGGTGGCGTAGAAGCCGCCGATGGTGGTGATGCGGTCGCCCACCTTGAGGTTGGCGAGCATGTTCTTGACTTCCTTGTCCTTCTTGCGCTGCGGGCGGATCAAAACAAAGTAGAAAACGACGAAGATCAGCACGAGCGGCAGGATCTGGATCAGCGTTGCGGCAATTCCTTCAGGCATTTGTGGCACCTCCAAATCAAACTAGACCATATTATACCAAACTGCGGGCTTTTTCACAAGCCAAATCACGGATTCTGATTATATTTTTCAAAAAATTCATTTTTGTACTCGGTAAACCGGTCCTGCGCGATGGCCTCGCGGATGTCCGCCATCATGTGCAGCAGGAAGTAGAGGTTGTGGTAGCTGGTCAGCCGCGCGCCCAGGATCTCGCCCGCCTTCATCAGGTGGCGGATGTAGGCGCGGGAGAAGTTGCGGCACACCCAGCAGTCGCATTCCTCGTCCAGCGGCCGCGTGTCGCGCGCGTAGAGCGCGTTGCGGATCACCAGCCGTCCATTCGATGTAAACACCGTGCCGTTGCGCGCGATGCGCGTGGCCAGCACGCAGTCGAACATGTCGATGCCGCGCTCCACGCCCTCCAGCAGGCAGTCGGGCGATCCCACGCCCATCAGGTAGCGCGGCTTGTCCTTGGGCATGTGCGGCTCGATCTCCTCGAGCAGCTCGTACATCATGGGCTTGGGCTCGCCCACCGACAGCCCGCCGATGCCGTAGCCCGGGAAGTCCATGTCCGCCAGCGTCTTGGCGCTCTCGATGCGCAGGTCCTTGTAGAACGCGCCCTGCACAATGCCGAACAGCGCCTGATCCTCGCGCGTGTGCGACCGCAGGCAGCGCCTCGCCCAGCGGTGCGTGCGCCCCATCGCCGCCTGCGCCCGCTCATAGTCGCACGGGTACGGCGAGCACTCGTCAAACGCCATCGCGATGTCCGCGCCCAGCGCCTGCTGGATCTCCATGTCGTACTCGGGCGTCAGGAAGAACTTGCTGCCGTCCAGGTGCGAGCGGAACTCCACGCCCTCCTCGCGCACCTTGCGGATCTCCGACAGCGAAAACACCTGAAATCCGCCCGAATCCGTCAGCACCGGCCTGTCCCAGTGCATGAACTGGTGCAGCCCGCCCAAGTCGCGGATCAGCTCGTGCCCCGGCCGCAGGAACAGATGATAGGTGTTGGACAGCATGATCTGCGTGCCGATCTCCCGAAGCTCGTCCGGGCTCATGGTCTTGACCGTCGCCTGTGTGCCCACCGGCATGAAGATGGGCGTCTGCACGTCGCCGTGCGTCAGGTGCAGCGTGCCCAGCCGCGCCCGCGTCCGCGCATCCTCCTTGTGAACCTCAAATTTGCATCTGTACATTCCCTAAAACCTCATGTTTTCATAGTATTCTGATACGATCCGGGCAAAAACGTCCTCCGGCGACGCTAGAAAAACCTGCTGCGCCGTGGCGGCCGGGATCGCCGTCCCGTTCCACACAAGCTCCTTTGCCGCGCACGATCCGCTTGCGCACACCCTTTTCCTGCAGATCGTCGTCCGGCCCCGTCTCCGGAAAGCGGTTCGGGCAGAGCTTCACAGACACGCCGTCCCCCGCCGCGCCCGGACCCTTCGCCTTCAGCCAGTTCGTCCCTGCCACTATACCCAACAAACCGCCGTTTGTCAAGGCAATTCATGCCCGGCAAGCGGTGGGTCCGCCGGCAAATTCACCCCTCACGCCGCTCCCGCGCGTAACGATTGACCAGATAGATCCGATAGTCTCCGCGGGTGAACAGGCGTTGGCTGCTGCGGTCGGCACAGGCTGCGGCGAGCGCCTTTGCGGGCGTCTCGCGGCAGATGCGCAGCGCGGGCGCGTCCTGCGAAAGGCAGCGTTCCAGCACGGCCTGCGGCCCGTCCGTGCGCAGATTCCCCAGCCGCCACGCGGGCTGCGGCGCGGTCACGTTGGGGTAAACGTCCCAATTCGCGTCGATGTAGAGCACCAATTCGTCGTCCAGCGGGCTGCCGATGGGCTTCGTTTCGTCCAGCAGCTGCGCCGCCCATTCGGCCTCTGTGCGGCCAAAAACGTCCCGAATCGGCTGATGCAGGTACTGCTCCGTCCACCGCACCAGCGGCTCCGGCAGCCGTCCCACGTCCTCCGGCGTGACGCGCACGGGGTAGAGCGCCTCATTCGCGCCATCGCAGCTGCCCGCGTGCACAAAGGCGCGGAAACGCGGATCATCCGCCAGCCCCTTCTGCTGTGCGAGGCGCACGATCTCCTCCATTTCCCCTATGTTTTCGCGGTTGACAAACACCTGAAAGCGCGGCGTGATGCCGTGTTTTTGCAGTGGATCCAGCAGGCTCACCAGCTCGTCATAGGCGCCGGCCCGGCCGGTATAGCGGTCGGTCATGGCTGCGCCGCCAAAGAACGTCAGCTGCACGGCGCGCACACCAAGGCTTTCCAGCCACGGAATATAGTCCGCATCGTGCGCGGCGCGCCAGGTGCTCATCAGCTCAAAATGCGGCGTTTTTTCGTCGGAAAGCGACTGCTCCAGCGCCCATAACGCACGATAATCGGCGCGGAAATCCGGCTCCCGGTACCAGCTGAACACCTCCATACGGCGCGCAAACGGCCGGAATTGCTGCGCCATCCAGCGCAGATCCTCCGGAGAAAACCGCCCGTTCGGCGCGTGTCCCAGCCAGCAGTGCAGGCAGCGATTGGGGCAGCCTGCCATGTCCAGACACACGGTCAGACGCTGAAATTCCAGCGTTTTTTCGTTCATACTGCTCCCCACTTCCCCTGTTTTTTATCCAGTATAGCACACAAAAACAGCGCGCAGAAGGCTGTATTCCCCTCTGCGCACTGCCTTTTTTGCATTGATTTATTTCAGCCCAAGCTCCTCGGGGGTGCAGGTGGCGATGCCCTTATCCTGCATCAGCGCGGTGAACTTGGCCTCGTCGGAGACGCGGAACACCATGTAGGCCTTGCCCTGGACGTGGGTGAAGAGCGAGTACATGTACTCGACGTCGATGCTGCCCTCGGCCAGCAGGCTGAGCACGGGGGTGAGGCCGCCGGGCGCGTCGGGCACGGACACGACCAGCACGGGGGTCAGCGACATGACATAGCCGCTGTCCAGCAGGATGCCGGTGGCGCGCTTGGGGTCGTCCACAATCATGCGCAGCACGCCGTAGTCAGCGGTCTCGGCGATGGACAGCGCGCGCAGGTCGATGCCGTTATCGGCCAGTATCTTGGTGATCTCGGCCAGCTGTCCGGCGCGGTTTTCCAGAAAAACGGAGATCTGTTGGATGGTCATGCGGCACTCCTCCTTAACCTTAAATCTTGCGCTTGTCGATGACGCGGACGGCCTTGCCCTCGCTGCGGGTGATGGTGCGCGGTGCGACGAGCTTGACCTTGGCGTAGATGCCCAGCATCGCCTTGAGGGCGTTGACAAGGCTCTTCTCCATCTCGGTGATGCGTGCCAGCGAGTCAGAGAAGTTCTCGGCCGTCATCTCCACCTGCACCTCGAGGGTATCGGTGTGGTCCACGCGGTCGACGATGATCTGGTAGTTGGCCTGATAGCCCTGCTCGAGCAGCACGGTCTCGATCT
>JAXEXP010000004.1:0-13772 GCA_034113365.1 Candidatus Spyradocola sp. | reverse complement strand
TCAGAAGGGCTAGAACACTGCAGTTCCCACTTCGCAGGCACCATATATGCTCTTCTTTTGCGCAGCTTTTCTTCTCTCAGAGAAGAAAAGCGCGTACCCCTCCCCGTCGTCTCCTATCTCGCCAGGATGTCGGCCAGCTCGATGAGGTGCTTGTCGACGCGGCGCTTCATGGCGAGGGCTTTTTCGATCTCGACGGCGACGATGCGGTTCTTGACGATGCCGACGCAGAGGCCGCCCTGGCCCTCGCGCAGGAGGTCAACGGCCTTCTCACCCATGCGGGCGGCGAGGATGCGGTCGGTAGCGGTGGGAGAGCCGCCGCGCTGGACGTGGCCGATGACGCAGCCGCGGGCATCGACACGGTGGCCGATGATCTCGCTGTTGGCGTTGAGCCAGGAGGCGATGTAATCGGCGGTGAAGTGGTGCATCTTGGGGGTGGCGTAGACGCCCTCGGCCATGACGATGATGCCGTACTTCTTGCCGCGCGCGAACGCGGTGCGCAGCTTGGAGACGAGGTAATCCAGCCACTGGTTATCGGTCTTTTTGATCTCGGGGATGAGGATGGCCTCAGCGCCGGCGGCGATGCCGGAGTGCACGGCGATGTCGCCGCAGCCGCGGCCCATGACGTCCACGACGGAGACGCGGCCATGGGAGGCCATGGTATCGCGCAGCTTGTTGATGTTGTCGACGCAGGTGTTGACGGCGGTGTCAAAGCCGATGGTGTAGTCGGTGTAGGCAAGGTCGTTGTCGATGGTGCCGGGCAGGCCGACGACCTTGATGCCGCTCTCCTTGTACATCAGGTTGGCGCCGCGGTAGGAGCCGTCGCCGCCGCAGACGACCAGGCCGTCGATGCCGAGATCCTTCAGGCTCTTATAGCACTGCTTGCGCACCTCGGGGTCGGAGGCGAACTCAGGCAGGCGGGCGGTGCCCAGCATGGTGCCGCCGCGATGGATGATGTCGCCCACGTCGCCGGCGGTGAGCTGATGGATGTTGTTCTCCTTCAGGCCCAGGTAGCCGTCCTGCACACCGTAGACCTCCATATCGAAATACAGGGCCGCGCGCACGACGGCGCGGACGGCCGCGTTCATACCCGGGGCATCGCCGCCGGAGGTGAGTATTGCAATCTTCTGCTTTTCTGCCATGGTAGACTCTCCTTCTTTCAGGTTTCGTTATTTGTAAAGGGATTCAAAAACCTTTTTCCAGGAAGATCTCGCGCGCCGTTTCGGCCTCGGACTGGAGCACCTGCAGCTCGTAGTAGTTCTCCTGCTCGGGACGGTTGCGGTAGACGGGCCGCAGGCGCACGAGCACGCCCTCGTCGGACAGCTTGCGGCTGAGCCGCTGCGCCTCCTGCTGGCTGCGCGCCATGTGGATGACGATCCACCCCGCCATACGTTTTCCTCCCTTCGGCCGGATCGCTCCGACCGGTCAACGTGATTATACCACATTATAAAACGGGTGTAAATTGCAAAAAGCGCGATCCGCGGCAAAATCCCCCCGGTTTCATGGGTTCATGCCAGCTTTGCGGTGCCCTCGCCCAGCAGCTGCTCGAGCGCGGCAACCAGCTCCGGGCCGGGCTGGACGGCGCAGGCGGCGGGCAAATCGTAGATCCTGCCCTCGATGACGGCGCGCACGGGAACGGGGCCGGCGTGGGCCGTCAGCAGGTTCTGCATCATGGGCACGAGCGCCTTGTCCTCCACCTTGACGTAAAAGCGCTGCGGGCGCGCGGCGGGCTTTTTGCCCTCGGGCTCCAGCGGGAAAATATTGTCCACCAGCAGCTTGGGGGCCTCGTCCTCGCGCAGCGACAGCGTGCCCTTGAGCGTGACGGCGGCGTCCACCTGGATCAGGCGCGACACGCGCTCGTAGACCCTGGGGAACACCAGGCACTCGATGGAGCCGTACAGATCCTCCAGCGTCACAAAGCACATCAGTTTATTGGACTTGGTGGTGTTCATGCGCGTCTCGATGATCATGCCGCTGAGCGCGATGGGCATGCGGTCGTACTTCTCCCAGTCCTCCTCCTCGCTGTACTCGGTGATGACGTGGACGTTGTAGGGCATCTTTTCCAGCTGCTCGCGGTACTCGTCCAGCGGGTGGCCGGTGATGTAGACGCCCGTGATCTCCTTTTCGTACTGCAGCAGCAAGCGGCGGCTCATCTCGGGGAGCTTTGGCAGCGCGGGGCGCGGGGCGGCGAGCGTGTCCTCGCCAAAGAGCGACAGCTGGCCCGCCACCATGGTCTTGCGGCGGTTCACCTCGGAGTCCATCACGACCTCGTACATCGCCAGCTTCTGCGCGCGGCAGCCGGGAAATTCGTCCATCGCACCCGACTTGATCAGCGACTCGACCACGCGCTTGTTGATGAACTCCAGTTCCACGCGCTCGATGAAGTCGAACAGGTCGGCGTAGGGGCGCTCGCTGCGGCCGCGCAGCACGGCGGCGACGGCATTGGTTCCCGCGTTTCGGATGGCGCCCAGTCCGTAGCGGATCTTGCCGTTTTCCACGGAGAACTTGGCCTGCGAGCGGTTGACGTCGGGCGGCAGCACCTCGATGCCGTGCTTGCGGCAATACTGGATGAACGCGGAGATCTTGCCCGGGTTGCCCACGACGGAGTTTAAGATGGCCGCCATGAACTGCACGGGGTAGTGGCACTTTAGGTACGCCGTCTGCCACGCGACCACGGCATAGGCCGCGGCGTGGGATTTGTTGAACGCGTACTGCGCAAAGGACTCCATCTCCGAAAAGATCTGCAGCGCGACCTCGGCGCTGGTGCCCATGCGCACCGCGCCGGGCACGGTGACGTTGCCCTGCTCGTCCACCTGGCCCTCGACGAACACCTTCTTCTCCTTCTCCATCTCGGCGGCCTTTTTCTTGGCCATCGCGCGGCGCACCATGTCGCTGCGGCCGAGGGAATAGCCCGCGATGTCGCGCACGATCTGCATGACCTGCTCCTGATAGACCATGCAGCCGTAGGTGACGTCGAGCGAGCGCTCGAGTATGGGCGAGAGGTATTTGACGGAAGCGGGGTCCTTTTTGCCCGCGATGAAGCGCGGGATGGAGGACATGGGGCCGGGGCGGTAGAGTGAGATGACGGCGATGATGTCCTCGAGGTTCTCGGGCTGCAGGTCGGCCAGCACGCGCCGCATGCCCGCCGATTCCAGCTGAAACACGCCGTCGGTGTCGCCGCGGGAGAGCATGGCGTAGGTCTCCTGATCGTCCGTGGGGATCTTTTCCACGTCAAAGTCGGGGTCGATGTCGCTGCGCACCATGGTCTGCGCGTCGTTGATGACGGTGAGCGTGCGCAGGCCGAGGAAGTCCATCTTGAGCAGGCCGAGGTGCTCGACGGTGGTCATGGGGAACTGGGTGGTGATCACGTCGTCGTTGGTCTGCAGGGGGACGAACTCGTCCAGCGGGCGCGCGCCGATCACCACGCCCGCCGCGTGCGTGGAGGCGTGCCGCGGCATGCCCTCCAGCGTCAGCGCGTAGTCGATCAGCTCGTGCACCTTTTCGTCGTTGTCATAGAGTTTTTTGAGCTCCGTGGAGATCTCCAGCGCCTTGCTCAGCGTCATTTTGAGGTCGTTGGGGATCATCTTGCTGATCTGATCCACCTCGGCATAGGGCATGCCCAGCACGCGGCCGACGTCGCGCACCACCGCGCGGGCGGCCATGGTGCCAAAGGTGATGATCTGGCTGACGTGATCCGCGCCATACTTTTCGGTGACGTAGTCGATGACCTCCTGACGGCGCTCGTAGCAAAAGTCGATGTCAAAGTCGGGCATGGAGACGCGCTCGGGGTTTAAGAAGCGCTCGAAGATGAGGTTGTACTTGAGCGGGTCGATGCCCGTGATGCCCAGCGCGTAGGCGCAGATGGAGCCCGCGCCCGAGCCTCTGCCCGGGCCGACGGGGATGCCCTTGCTGCGCGCAAAGCGTATGAAATCCCACACGATCAGAAAGTAATCGACGTAGCCCATGCGGCAGATCATGGAGAACTCGTATTCCAGGCGCTGCCCCACCTCGCCCTCGAGCGAGCCGTAGCGGCGGATCGCGCCCTCGATGCACAGGCGGTGCAGGTATTCATCGTGCGGCTCGCCGTTCGGCACGGGGAAGTCGGGCAGGTGGTAGTGGCCGAACTCAAACTCGACGTTGCAGCGCCGGGCGATCTCGCCGGTGCGGGCGATGGCGTCCTCCAGCTGGGGGAACACGGCGCGCATCTCGTCCTCGGACTTTAAGTACATCTGGTCGGTGTCCATGCGCATGCGGTCGGGGTCGTCCAGCTTTTTGCCGGTCTGGATGCACATGAGGATCTCCTGCGCGCGGGCGTCCTGCCTCAGGATGTAGTGCACGTCGTTGGTGCACACCACGGGGATGCCCGTCTCGCGGCTGATTTGGAGGATGCCCTGATTGACGAGCTTCTGCTCGCGCAGGCCATGATCCTGCACCTCGAGGAAGTAGTTGCCCTCCCCCATGATGTCCCGGAAGGTGAGCGCCAGCTGCTTGGCCTCCTCCAGCTGCCCCTGCAGGATGAGGCGCGGCACGTCGCCCGACAGGCACGCCGACAGCGCGATGATGCCCTCGTGCTTCTGCCGCAGCAGCTCCATGTCGATGCGGGGGCGGTAGTAATACCCCTCGATGAAGCCCGCCGAGCACAGCTTGATGAGGTTCTGGTAGCCCTGCTGGTTCTCGCACAGCAGCACGAGGTGCGCGTACTCGCGGGCGGTGGAGGTCTTGTCAAAGCGGCTGCCCGGGGCGACGTACACCTCGCAGCCGATCACCGGGTGGATGCCCTGGCGCAGGCATTCCTCGTAAAAGTCCACCACGCCGTACATCACGCCGTGGTCGGTGATGGCCAGCGACTCCATGCCCAGCTCCTTTGCGCGGGCGATCAGCGGCTTTAAGCGGCACGCGCCGTCCAGCAGCGAATACTCGGTGTGCAGGTGCAGGTGCGCAAAGCTCATGGGCGTCCCCCCTTTGTCTGTTCTTATAAGGTATGATACCACATTTTGCGGCGGGCTAAAAGCGGTTTTGTAAAGCTTGCATTGGGGGCTTTCCTTTTGCGGAAGAATGTGCTATGCTATATGCGCAAGTGTATTATTGCAGCTAGTACGCTTGGGAGATCAAACAAGTTTTGCTGCGGGGCGCGTGCGCAGGAACTTTTTGGCTGTGCGCTCGTCTAAGGGATAGAGTCATTGCGTAAAAAACAAAAACGGGCGGCGCGCTTTCGCCGCAGGGAGGGGGAAAGAGACCTTGGAACCCATCATCAGCATACGGGGGCTGAAAAAGACCTACCGCGTGGGCGAGGAAAGGGTGCACGCACTCAACGGCGTGGATCTGGACATCTACCCGGGGGAGTTCGTATGCATCATCGGCCGGTCGGGCAGCGGCAAGTCCACGCTGCTCAACATGATGGCCGGGCTGGAGAAGCCCACGCGGGGCAGCATCGTGATCGCGGGGCAGCACCTGGAGAAGATGAGCGAGTCGCAGCTGGTGAACTTCCGGCTGCAGCACATCGGCTTCATCTTCCAGCAGTTCAATCTGTTCCCGTCGATGACGGCGGTGGAGAACGTGTCCATGCCGCTGGTGTACCGCGGCGTGGGGCTGCGCAAGCGCAAGGCGGCGGCGACGGCGATGCTGCGCGAGGTGGGGCTGGAAAAGCACATCAGCCACCGCCCGTCGCAGATGTCGGGCGGACAGCAGCAGCGCGTGGGCATCGCGCGGGCGCTGGTGGCCAGCCCTGAGGTGATCTTTGCCGACGAGCCCACCGGCAACCTGGACAGCCGCACGAGCGAGGAGATCCTGTCGCTCATCCAGCGCATCGCCTGCAAGGACGGGCACACGCTGGTGATGGTGACGCACGACCCCACCGTGGCCGCGCACGCCGACCGCGTGGTCAACATACTGGACGGCCTCATCGTGGACATTGTCGATCAGAAAGCGCAGCGCGCCGCAGACAGCGCGCACAGCACAGAGGAGGAAACCGCATGAAACGCCTTGTCAAACCGCTCACTCTTGTGATGGCCCTGCTGATGGTCATCCTGATGTTCCCCGTGACCGCTAAAGCGGAGGAAATTCTGGCTATCACGTCCGTTGAAACCAATCCGGATCCGAGCAGCAGAACCGTCACCTGCAAAGTCATGGTAGATGGTCCCGCTGCTGCTTCCGGTACCGTTTCCGTAGAAAATTTTCCCTCTGCTTATTTGAAAACAGGCAGCGAGCAAAGCAAGACGTTTTCCTCGCTCCCGGCAACCGTAGTTTTTACATTCCAGTGTAAAGACGAAGGAGAGCTGTACAACGGCTATCCCCAAATTTCTTTTGTTGCATCGACCGGTTCTGCAACGAGTGCCCCTTATACAAGTTATATCAGCATTGGTTTTGGTGAAGAATGGCCTACCTGGGACGGCAAGGTCGATCAGGGCGAGCAGGACAAGTCCAAGCTCCAGTCCATCTACGACATCACGCTGCGCGCCACCCCCATCGCCCGGGACGACAAGGATCACAAGGTAGACCTGCAGCTGCATCTGGCCTACAAGGGCGACAAGAATTTCGGGAACGCGCCGCTGTCCTACTTCCGCATCGAGCCGGTGGTGTCGGGCAAAACGGAGGAGTTCCCCTTTGAGCTGGAGTACGCCGCCTACGGCAAGACCATGGCGGATATTCAGGTGGAAACCAACGCCGACGGCGAGGTGACCGACACCTGGTTCGACTTCCCCTTTAAGGTCAAGTCCGACGCGGTCAACGGCTACTACCCCATCTCCTTCAAGCTCTACCACCTCTACCAGAACACCAACCTGCAGGAGACCACCCCGGTGGAGACCACCATCACCACCTACGTCGAGATCCGCAACGGCAAAAAGCCCTCCTCGGGCGACGGCTCCCTCGCCCCTACCGATCCCTCCACTGCAATCCTGCTGCTGGATGGCTACACGGTGGAGCCGCAGGAGATCAAGGCGGGCGACGAGTTCGACCTGACGCTGCGCATCCGCAACACCTCGGACAAGACCGTCACCGACGTCAAGTCCACGCTCTCTGAGGCCAACAAGACCGTGCTGCCCGTCTCCGGCGCCAGCTCCTTCTTCATCGAGAAGGTCGCGCCCGGCGAGGTGGTGGAGCAGACCGTGCGCCTCAAGGCCACCGCGTCTGCGGGCGTGGATCCCGTGGAGCTGACGCTGGCCAATGCGTTCGTACAGGAAAATATGGCCAAGACCTCTTCGGACACCTTCGTGCTGCCCGTGGTGCAGGTGGCCAACCTGTCGCTCGACCCGCCCTCCTACCCCATTGAAACCTATGCGGGCGAGAGCTTCAACCTGATGATGAACCTCTACAACAAGGGCAAGAGCCGCCTCTACAACGTGTCGGTGTATCTGGAGAGCGACAGCATGGCGGCGGATGAGAACTACTATGCGGGCAACATGGAGTCCGGCACCTCCAAGAGCTACGACGTGATGGTCACGCCCAACGCCGACGCCAGCGGCCAGATCACCGGCGACATCGTGGTCACCTACGAGGACGCCGAGGGCAACGTCACCGAAAAGCGCACCCCCATCAACCTCAACGTCGCCTCCTACGAGGACATGTACGGCTACTACGAGGAGCCCGACATGATGGAGGGCGGCATGATGGTGGACGCCGAGCCCGTGTCGCAGGGCATCCCCTTCTGGGTGTGGATCCTGGTGGCGGTGGGCGTCGCGGGCGCTGCGGCTGTGGTCGTCGTCGTGATCGTGCGCAAGCGCAAGAAGGCGCAGGTGGATGACGATGAAATGGATTGACATCCTTCGCCTGTCGGTGACCAACCTGTGGCGGCGCAAGCTGCGCACCATCCTCACCATGGTGGGCGCGATGATCGGCACCGCGTCCATCGTGGTGATGGTCAGCCTTGGCATCGGCATCAACCAGGGCTACATTGACTCGCTGTCCGAGACGGGCGAGCTGACCACCATCAACATCAACTCCAACACCTACTACGGCGGCGGCATGATGATGGCCTCGGACGGCTCCGGCGCCATGCAGAACACCAAGATCGACGACCAGCTGATGCGCCGCATCAGCGCGCTGGATCACGTCACCGTCGCCTCGCCCAAGATGGACATCTGGAACCTCAGCATCTGGACGGGCAAGCTGCAGAGCAACTACTCGCTGGTGGCCATCAACCCCGACGCCGCCGAAGCCATGGGCATCAAGCTGGTGGAGGGCGACTACTTCTCCAGAAACGCAGGCGACACCATCGAGATCATACTGGGCGAGGACGTCAAGTCCTCCTTCCGCAACCCCAAGTCGCAGCGCTGGGACGACACCGAGCCCGACGTGGACTGGCTCAACGCCAAGTACACCGCGGTGCTCAGCGACTACAACAACGTGGACGACGAGGGCAACCCCAGGCAGTACGAGTTCAAGGCGCGCGTGGTGGGCATCGCGCAGGGCGGCGGTACCGAGTACGGCTACAACATGTACTGCTCGCTGGACACCATGAAAACCATACTCAAAAAGTACAAAAAGGTGTTCACCTCCTCGGGCATGAAGGTGGACGAATACCCCTCGGCGATCGTGAAGGTGGACGACTTCAACAACGTGTCCGCCGTGCAGGATCAGATCGAGGAGATGGGCCTGTCCTGCTGGTCCATGGCGGACATGATCGAGAGCATGCAGCAGTCCTCCCGCTCGCTGCAGCTGATGCTGGGCGGCATCGGCGGCGTGGCGATGCTGGTGGCGGCCATCTCCATCTGCAACACCATGCTCATGTCCATCTACGAGCGCACGCGTGAGATCGGCGTGATGAAGGTGCTGGGCTGCAAGATGAGCAAGATCGGCGCGATGTTCCTGACCGAGGCCGGCATCATAGGCTTCGGCGGCGGCGCGATGGGGCTGGGCATCAGCTATGCGCTGTCCTTCGTCATCAACACCGTCATTGCCGCAAACGGCGCGGGCGACTCCTTCCGCTCCGTGATCCCGCCCTACCTCGCGCTGGGCGGCGTGGCCTTCTCGGTGCTGGTGGGCGTGCTGGCGGGTCTGTACCCGTCGCAGCGGGCCATGCGCCTGAGCGCGCTTGCCGCCATACGCAACGAGTGAGCGACCCCGGTTTCCGTCGAGGAAACCATACGTCCAACGCCCCCTGCCGCCATCGGCGGCAGGGGGCGTTGGACTATTTCCCCCGGGGGGGCGAGTCAGGTCTCCGTCAGATGCTCCATGGGCTTGAAGGCGCCGCGGGGTTGTCCGCAGACAGGGCAGAACTCCGGCGGCTCTGTGCCCTCGTGCACGCGGCCGCACACGGTGCACAGCCACTTGACCGGCCTGCTCTTTTTGAGCAGCGTGTCCTTTTCCAGCTGGGAGATGAGCACGCCGTAGCGCTCGTCGTGCATGCGCTCGATCTGCCCCACCAGCCGGAACAGCGCAGCGATGCGCTCAAAGCCCTCGTCCTGCGCCTCGCGCTCAAAGCGGGCATACATATCCGTCCACTCGAAGTGCTCGCCCGCCTGTGCGTCCTGCAGATTGTCCTGCGTGCCGCTCAGGCGGCCCAGCGCGCGGTACCACAGCTTGGCGTGGGCCTGCTCGTTGCGCGCCGTCTCCTCAAAGATCTCCGCGACCTGGATGAGTCCCTCGCTCCGCGCGGTCTGCGCATAGAAGTCGTATTTGCTGCGTGCCATCGATTCGCCCGAGAATGCCGCCATCAGGTTGGCCTCGGTGCGCGATCCTCTGAAATCCATATTGTTTCCGCCTCCTTGCTTGGCTTTTCGTTTGCGCTAGTGTTATCCGCCGCAGCCATTTTTATGCAGGCGCGCATTGCATACGGGGGAAAACTGTGCTATAATGCGTTTGGGTAATCGTTTACCATAGCATTGTTTTTCATTACAAAAAGAAAAAAAGGGGGAGCGACCTTGGGGGTACTCAAAGGATTCTTTAAGAAGGACGGCTGGCGATACATTCCCGGCATGTTCTTTCTGATCATCAACACCGCGCTGGACGTGGTCCCGGCGGCGCTGCTGGGCCAGGCGGTGGACCTGATGTACGAGGACGTCATCGACGGCCGGGCTGTGCTGCTCAAAATGGCGCAGATGGTGCTGGTGGCCCTTTGCATCTTCATCACGCGCACCATCTGGCGCGCCTACATCAACGGTAACGCGCGGCGCATGGAGATGTGGCTGCGCAACACGCTGTTCACCCATCTGCAGAGCCTGGGGCCGGACTTTTTCAACCGTCAGAAAACGGGCGATCTGATGGCCTACGCCATCAACGACGTCAACGCCATCCGCATGACCTTCGGGCCCGCCATCGCGCTGGCCAGCACGAGCATCTTCACCAGCCTGTTCTCCATCGGCCGCATGACCACGGGCGTGGACTGGCGGCTGGCGCTGGCCTGCCTTGCGCCCATCCCGGTGCTGCTGGTGCTCATCTTCCGGCTGGGCACGGTCACGCGCGTGCGCTTCCGCAAGGTGCAGGAGGCCTTTGCGGCGGTGTCCGACCGCGTGCAGGAGAACATCTCCGGCATCCGCGTCATCAAGGCCTACGCGCAGGAGACGCCTGAGGTGGAGCGCTTTGCGTCGCTCAACGAAAACATGCGGGACACCAACGTCTCCATGGTCAAGGTCAGCTCCGTGATGGTGCCCATGGTGGCCTTTGTATTCGGCATCAGCTTTACCGTCAGCCTGATCTACGGCAGCCATCTGGTGCGCACGGGCAGCATCTCCCTGGGCGATTTCGTGGCCTTCAACGGGTATCTGACGCTCATCATCCATCCGGTACAGGCCGTGGCGCGCGTCACCAACATACTGCAGCGCGGCCTGGCCTCGCTCAAGCGCTACTCCGCGGTCATTGAGACGCAGCCCACGGTAGTGGACGCCGAGCGCAACCTGCACAAGGGCCCGCTGTCGGGCAGCGTCCGCATCGACGACCTGACCTTCACCTACCCGGACGGCGAGACGCCCGCGCTTTCCCACATCGACGTGACGCTGGACTCCGGCAAGACGCTGGGCATACTCGGTCACACGGGCAGCGGCAAGACCACGCTGTGCAACCTGCTGCTCAAACTGTACAACTCGCCGAGGGGCGCTGTGTCCTTTGACGGCGTGGACATCAACGACATTTCGCTGGACATTCTGCGCGGGGACATCGGCTATGTGCCGCAGGACAACTTCCTGTTCTCGGCCACCATCGCGGAAAACATACGCTTTTACGCGCCGGACGCCACAATGGAGGACATCATGGAGGCGGCAAAGAAGGCCGACATCTACGACTCCATCATGGAATTCCCCGACGGGTTTGAAACCGAGGTGGGCGAGCGCGGCGTGACGCTGTCCGGCGGACAGAAGCAGCGCATCTCCATCGCCCGCGCGCTGGTCAAAAAGCCCAGGGTGCTGATCCTGGACGACGCGCTGTCCGCGGTGGACGCCAAGACCGAGCAGAACATCTGGCAGGAACTGTCGGGCGTGTTTGACGGCGGCACCTCGGGCATCATCGTGGCGCACCGCGTCAGCGCGCTGATGCACTGTGACGAGATCATCGTGCTGGAAGAGGGCCGCATCTTAGAGCGCGGCACGCACGAGCAGCTGATGGCGCTGGGCGGGCGCTATGCCCAGACCGCGCGCAAGCAGGAGAGCGGGGAGGTGGCCGACGATGAGTGAGCGCAAAGCCGACAAGCGCGGGCTGACCCGCCTGATGCCCTTCCTCCGGCCGCAGCTCAAGGTGCTGCTGCTGTGCCTGCTGATGGTGCTGCTCGTCAACGCAGCGGAGCTTGCCAAGCCCTACATACTGGAGATCGTGATCGACCGCTACCTGACCACGGGCCGCCCCGATCAGGGCTTTGACGCGGTGTGGATGCTGGCGCTGTCCTACATGGCGTGCGCGGCGATGTCCTCGGCGCTCAACGTCACCGAGGCGGTGATGGTCAACCGCATGGGCCAGTCCATCCTGATGGACATCCGCAAAAAGGTGTTTGACCACATCCAGCACATGTCCATGAAGACGCTGGATCATTACTCCTCCGGCCGCCTGGTCACGCGCGCCACCAACGACGTCGAGACGCTCAACGAGCTGTTCTCCGACGTGCTGGTCAACCTGTTCAAGGACGTGTTCATGCTGCTGGGCATTGTGGCGATGATGCTCATCATCAACTGGCGCCTGGCACTGGTGGCGTTTTCTGTGGTGCCGCTCATCGCGCTGATCACGGTGCTGGTGCGCAAGAAGCTGCGGCGCAACTTCGTCAAGCTCAAGACGCTCACGGGCCGCATCAACGGCTTCTTCGCGGAAAACATGTCCGGCATGCGCATCGTGCAGATCTTCCGCAAGGAAAAGGAGAAGCACGACGAGTTTGACGAGCTGAACGTGGGCTACTACCAGGCCGCACGCACGCAGGTGCGCATGAACAGCCTGATGCGCCCGCTGGTCGAAGTGGTCAATCAGCTGGGCATCGCGATCCTCGTCTGCTACGGCTGCCGCCACGTGGGCCTGGGCACGCTGGAGATCGGCATGCTGTACGCCTTCACCAACTACATCAAGCAGTTCTTCGAGCCCATCAACGACCTTGCGGAAAAGTACACCACCATCTCCTCCGCGGTGGTATCCACTGACCGCATCTTCGAGCTGCTGGACGATCAGAGCCAGCTGGAGGACACCGTCAGCGGCAAGCCCGTGCGCGACGTGCGCGGCCGCGTGGAGTTCCAGCACGTGTGGTTCGCCTACAACGACGAAAACTGGGTGCTCAAGGACGTGTCCTTCACCATTGAGCCGGGGCAGTCTGTGGCCTTTGTGGGCACCACGGGCGCTGGAAAGTCCACCATCATTTCGCTGATCTCGCGCTTTTACACCATCCAGAAGGGCCGCATCTTACTGGACGGTCAGGACATCAACGAGCTGTCGCTGGAGCAGCTGCGGCGGCACGTGGCGGTGGTGCTGCAGGATGTGTTCCTGTTCTCGGGCTCCATCGCGGAGAACATCCGCCTGGGCAACCACGAGATCACCGACGAGCAGATCGCCCGCGCGCTGCACATGGCCTGTGCCGACACCTTCATCGCGCAGCTGCCCGGCGGCATGGACTACCCGGTGACGGAGCGCGGCTCCACCTTCTCGGCCGGCCAGCGCCAGCTGCTGTCCTTCGCCCGCGCCATCGCGCACGATCCGGCGGTGTTCGTTCTGGACGAGGCGACCGCCTCCATCGACACCGACACCGAGCAGCTCATCCAGCAGTCGGTGCGCAACGTGTCCTCGGGCTGCACCACCATCATCATTGCGCACAGGCTGTCCACCATCCGCCACTGCGACTGCATCTATGTGCTGCGCTCGGGCCGCATCCGCGAACAGGGCACGCACGAGCAGCTGATGGAGCAGAACGGCATCTACGCCCGCCTGCACCGCATGCAGATGAAGGACGACTGACGCTGCAAGCGACGACAGAGTACTGAGAGATTTCTCGGCTTCGCTCGAAATCCCCCTCACCGGAACGCTCTGCCCCCACTCAAGCTCAGGTTTCCGTCGAGGAAACCTCCGGCCCCCCTGCGCCGGCTCTGACGGTGCAGGGGGGCCATTTCTCCCCCGCCGCCCCGACGCACAAAAAAAGAGGATGTCCGCCTTCTCCCAGTTGGACTGTTCCCCGGATAACGGACAATAGAAAAAAGAAACCTCCTGTTGTAGAATAGAAACTACGACAGGAGGTTTTTGCATGACAAGAAGATACACAAAGGTAGAAGGCTTGACAGAATTGGTGAGGATCCGCCATGAGCAAGGAGAGACGTATGCAGAAATCGCATCCAGCTATGGGTTGGAGAAGAAGCAGCTGCGACAGCTCATGGGACGCCAGC
>JAXEXP010000003.1:0-17707 GCA_034113365.1 Candidatus Spyradocola sp. | reverse complement strand
CTCTTGCAGAAAAATCTCCCGCTTCGTTTGGTGCTGCCTTTGTCCATACTCCATTTCTGTGAAGTTCATCTGCTTTTCCATCTTTCTCACCTCGGTTCTATTATACTACTTCCTTTTCTTTTGATAAATCAGTGTTTACTTGAGGGGAAGGTGGCAAGCCGCAGGCTTGACGGATGAGGTGTCCCCTCTCGCACCAACCCCACCCCAGAACGCCCCTTCGCACTCCGCCCCGACGCGCCGCACACACCGCACCCGGCTGCGCACTACACACCCGTGCGGCGCCCCGGCGTCCGTCGAGGACGCCATAGACCCCCGCCCCCCCTGCCCAAAGGACAGGGGGGGCGGGGGTCATCCTCACCGGTATTCCACGCTCACAACGGCCTGTTCGTACCACGCGCACGCCTCCCGGACCGCGGCGCGCAGCGGCATCCCCGCGCCGGAGAGCACGGTCAGCGCGCCCAGCCTGTCGGGCGGCAGCGATTCGGGCGCGGGGGAGAGGGTCAGCGCCGTGCCCACCGCGTCCACCAGCACCGGCCCGCGGTCCCGCGTGTCCGCAAAGCCCTTGATGCGGTAGGTTTGCTCGGCAAACATGCGCAGGAAGTGCGCAAGCTCCGCCGCGGTCAGCGCGCCGTTTACGCGGATCGTCGCGCGGCGGTGCGTCAGATCCTCCGTCAGCAGCGCGCCGGGGCGGTCGCCGTTCTGCGCCGCCGCCAGCGTCTCGAGAAAATCCGGCGGGATCCTCCCGTAGGAGGTCACGATCACCGGCAGGTCGGGCCGCTGCCCCTCGATCAGCGCGCGCACCCGGGCCAGCTGCCCCTCGTCCGCCAGGTCCGCCTTGTTGACCAGCGCCACGTCGCTTGCGGCCAGCTGGCGTGTGCAGGCGCGCGCCGTCTCGTACACCTTGGGGAAGCGCACCGCGTCCACCAGGCACACCGCCCCGCGGTATTGCAGGCCCGGAAAGTCCTGCTCCGCCAGCAGCCGCCGCACGCCCGTGGGGTCGGACAGCCCCGACGCCTCCACCACGATCACATCCGGATCGCCGGCCAGCGCCTCCCGCAGCGCCTGCTCGAACTGATCCAGCCGGCACGCGCAGAACACCGACCCGCCCGTGATCTCCTTAAGCTGCGCGTCCAGCCGGGCCAGCAGCGCGCCGTCCACGCCCTCCCGGCCGAACTCGTTTACGATGATGCGGATGCGCTGCCCGGAAAACAGCGAGAGGAATTGCTTCAGGAACGTGGTCTTGCCTGCGCCCAGGAACCCCGTCACCAGGTACAGCCCGCTCATGCCTTAGCCCTTGCAGGCCTCGATGGCCTCGCGGATGGCGCTCTCCAGCTCGGCGCGGGTGGGGATGATGGAGCGGTACTTCAGCTCCCCGTTGATGTACATGCTGGGCAGGTTGGGCACGCCCATCTTGATGCAGCGCGCCACATTCTCCTTGTAGATGAACTTGTACTCCACCATGTCGATCTGATCGCCGAAGGTCTCCACCGCCTGATACGCCGCGCCCATCATGTAGCCGCAGGCCGCGCACTGCGCCGAATCCAGCGTGAACACCTCGATCAGCGGCTTGCGAAGGTTCGCGTAGTCGGGGAGCACCACGCCGCTGGTGTCCACTGCCTCGGCCTGGTAGTTGGCCACCATCTGGCGAACCGCGTCGGTCTCCAGCGCCGCCTGCGCTACGCCTATGCCGTTTTCCACCGGCACCGCGTAGGGCATGTCGCAGCCCGGCGCGAGTATGAAGTTGCGCTTGTCCGGGATGGAATCCAGCAGATCCACCGCAAACTTCATGTTGTCCTGCTGGTTGCCCAGCAGCATCACCGACGTCAGCGGGATGTTGCCGCCGATGGTCACGTTGTAGCGGTCGGTGATGGCCTTTGCCGCCAGCAGGTTGACGTTCTCGTCCACGCTGATGGAGTCGGGGCCCGTCTTGCACATCGCCTCGATGTTGCGCGTCGCGTCGCCGCACACAAAGAACGACGACAGCCCGCCCGCCTGCCGGATGTGCGCGAAGATCTCCTGATACGGCCCGGACATGAACTGCTCAAAGTGGCTCACCGAGATCTGCGAGATCAGCGGGTCCACCACGGCGATCACGTCCATGCCCGCCTCCAGATAGTAGTCCGCCATGCGCATGCACACCTTCTTGGTAAAGTCGAACAGCTCGGCCACCTCGTCCTCAAAGTCGTACATGTCGGTGAACAGGTTGTTGCCGCGCAGGTGCGACGCCAGCGTAAACGGCCCGCACACCAGCCCGTATAGCGCCGTCGTCTCGCCCACGGCTTCCTTCATGCGGCGCATCAGCTCCAGCACGTAGGGGATGCGGCCCGACTGCCTGCGCGGGATCTTGCACTCGCAGGGCGCCTCGGGCGGCTCCTCGTCGCTGCCCTCCAGAGGATGGCTGCTCACCGACGGCGGGCAGTCGTCCGCCCACACCAGGCCGCAGCCCAGGCACTCGGCCTCGATCTGCAGGTCGAAGATCACGGGCTGGCCGTCCGGGCGGTAGAGCCGGTTGACCTCCATCAGCGCGTCAAACGCCTTGTCCACGTCGGTGAGCATCTCGGCGGCCGTGTAGCCCTTGAGGCTCGCCGCGTGCACGCCCGCGAACGGCACCCACGGTGCGCGCTCCACCGGCTCGTGCCGCAGCGCGCGCAGCAGCAGTTCCTTCATAGGCCATTCCCTCCTGAATGTATACATTATTCTGTGTCGATTGAAATGGGATTTTGGCTCACCCGCATTATACACCGTTTTGCCCTCAAACACAACCGCTATTTTCACCCCGGCGGCAAAGAGACTGCGCGGGCGCGCACCGGCGAAGCCCCGCCGCTCCGCCTGGATTTTTCCACGGATTCGTCCCGGACGAATCCGGACGAATGCATTCACGGCCCGGCGCTCAGCTCCTCGAGGGTGGAAAAGAGGTGGTCCAGGTCGCCGTCGTCGTAGGTGCGCTGGGAGAAGCAGTGCGCGCCGGTGCGCTTGCCCACATACGGGGCGGAGGAGGGCGCGGCGGGGGCGGGCTGGACGGGGGCGCAGTCGCTGGTGAGCCAGTCGCGCAGCTTGGCGGCGGGGTCGCGGGGCGTGCGGCCCGTCTCCCGCATCCACGAGAGCAGGTGGATGCGCTTGGCGTCCACCGCGGCCTTGCCGAACTGCGCGCACAGCGCTTCGTATTCGGCGGGAGAGATCTGCGGCGGGGAGAGAGGGGGCGCCGCAGGCGCTTCGGGCGGGTTTTTCCCGGCCGCCCTGCTCTTCTGTTCTTTGGTTTGCTCTTCTTTCCTTTGGTTTTCTTTGTGGGTTTTTCCAGTGATGAACGGGGGTTTTTCCGCGGAAAAACCGGGGTTATTCCCGGAGGAATCCGCCGGATGGGCGAGCTGAACCAGGCCCTGCGCGGTCTCAAATTCATCGACCAGCCAGTACCTTGCGTCAACGGTGATCTGTCGCCCTGCGGCGTCGGCTTTCCTGGCGCGCTCCCTGATCGCGGCCAGGTATCGCCGCTGGATGCTCCGTGAGGTGAGGATGCCGCCTTCGCAAAACAGTTTGTCGTCGAACAGTGACCATTTTACGCAGGAGTGCACGATCAGGATGATCTTCTGCGGTGTGCAGCCCGTGCTCTGCGCGATCAGCGCCGGCTTTCGCTCATTCCAGACGTAGTAGTATCCATTGTTGTGGTAGATGAGGCACAGCAGCCTCATGTAGACCTCCAGCCCCAGCGAGCCGTGCTCGCCCCGGAGCAGCTGGATGCCTTCATCCTGGAAAAAGTCCACATCGAAGGGGAAGTAATCCAGCCCCATCTTCAGCGGACGTGCCAAGTGTGTCACCTCCTGCTCTGTTTTCACCCCTAGCATAGCACGCCCGCATGCGAACAGTGTGCTGTGATTATTCGCGTGCGTGTGCGCATCCTGCGGCAAAAAACGGGGGTTTACGCGCGGCGCGGGACGTGGTACACTGGATGCAAACCTTGACTGAGGGGCGATGGGCATGAAGAGGCTGCTGGCGCTGATCTGCGCGCTGGGGATGGTGTTGGCGATGAATCCGCTGCTGACGCGGTTTTTTGGAAACGAGGTGGCGCTGGAGGGCTCGCAGCTTGCCGCGCAGCCGCCCGAGGGCTGGCTGATGCTCACCCGGAATGAGGACGTGCTGGCCGAAAACGCGGCGCAGTTCGACCTGACGGCGCAGCAGGCGTGGGACTTCCTCTGGGGCAACGACTTCTATCTGGTGCTCTACGAGCCGCAGACCGCCGCGGAGATGTACGTCACCGCCTTTCCCTCGGACTACGCCCGCGAGCTGGGCCCCCTTGCGCAGCTGGATGACGCCGCCCTCGCCGTCGCGATGGACGACGTCGCCGAGGGCTACGACGGCTGGGCGCTCGACAGCAACGTCTCCGCGCAGACCTATGGCGACCTGACCTATCTTGCCGTCACGATGCACTTTGGCGACGGCGCCGACCGCACCGGCAACCGCCAGCTCTTTACCGTCGTGGACGGCTGGGAGGTCTACATCGACCTGTACGCCGACGGCGACCTGGACGAGGCGCTCGTCCGCGACCAGAACGCGCTCGCCTCCTCCCTCCGCACCGCCTCCGCCCCCGCCCCCGCCGACCCCGCCCGCATCCGCCGCATCGCCCTGGCAGCCGCCGGCGTCTGCCTCCTCGGCGTCATCCTCGTGCAGTCCGTGTCGCTCGCGCTGTGCGTGTTCCTCGCCCGGTGGGGCAGGGACGGGGAATAGGAGGGGGGAACGCGCTTTTCTTCTCTGAGAGAAGAAAAGCTGCGCAAAAGAAGAGCATGGATGGGTTCTGCTAGGTGGTGAGTGCAGTTTTCTAGCCTTTTGCAATTTGATTCCTGGTGTGGCATCTGTCGTAAGACAGATGAAGCCCCCGGCCGCGCGTCGCGCGGCCGGGGGCTTGTTCTGCTTCGCAGAACGCCGCCCTAGGAGACGGATTGCACTCGGCTGGAGCTCTGCAATTCCCACCTTGCACAAGCCCATCCGAGCCTTTCTTTGCGCAGCTTTCTTTCCTCAGGAAAGAAAGCGCGTACCCCTTCCCGTTTCCCGTCCCTACTCACTGACGTGGAGCAGGCCCTGCTCGAACATGTGGGCGACGTGGTCGTCGTCGAGTACGTAGAACACGGAGCGGCCCTCGCGCTGGGCGCGGACGAGGCGGGCCTGGCGCAGTACGCGGAGCTGGTGGGAGATGGCGGACTGGGTCATGCCGAGGGTTTCGGCGATGTCGCAGACGCACAGGCGGGTATCGTGGAGCGCCTGGAGGATGCGGATGCGCGTGGGGTCGCCGAGCACCTTAAAGAGCTCGGCGAGGCGCTCGAGCAGGTCGGGGTCGGTCAGCGCCTGGCGGGCATGGGCGATGGCGTCCATGTGCAGCTCGGTGTTATCGCAACAGATCTCCCTGTCCAGTTCCTGATCTTCCATGATAGAATCCTCCTCTCGTGGGCGGTCATTCGCCCTTGGCCTCGCGAAGCAGCGTGAGCAGCTCCTGCTCGGTAAAGTCATAGGTTTTGTTGCAGAAATGGCAGCTGACCTGGGCGCCGTGCTGCTCGGCGATCATGTCGCGCAGCTCTTGCTCGCCCATGGAGAGCAGGGCGCGCTCGATGCGCTCGCGGCTGCAGTCGCACAGGAAGGCGGGGCTCGTCTCCTGCAGCACCGTGTAGGCAAAGTCGGTCAGCGCGTGTGCGGCCAGTGCCTCGGCGCTGCCCAGCTCGCGCACCATCGTGGACACGCCCGCAAGGTGCGGCGCGAGGGCCTCCAGGCGCTGGAGCACCTCCTCGGAGCAGCCGGGCAGGGGCTGGATGAGGATGCCGCCCGCGCCCAGCACATGCCCGCCCTCGCAGAGCACGCCCAGCGACACCAGCGAGGGCGTCTGCTCGGACACCGTCAGGTAAAAGGCCATGTCCTCGGCGATCTCGCCCGAGACCATGCGCGTCTGGCCCACATAGGGGTCGCGCAGGCCCAGGTCCTTGACCACGGTGACGTGCCCCGTGCTGCCCACCGCGACGCCCACGTCCAGCTTGCCGTTGGGCTTGAGGGGCAGGTCGACGTGCGGGTCGCCCACGTAGCCCTTGACCTTGCCGTCCGCGCGCGCCACGCAGACCACCGGCCCGATGGGCCCGCCGCCGCGGATGGTCACCGTCACCGAGTCGCTCGCGTTCTTGAGCATCGCGCCCTGGATGGCGGAGATGGTCAGCGTGCGGCCCAGCGCCGCCGACGCCGTGGGGGTCAGGTCGTGCGTGGCGCGCGCCGCCTCCACAAGGTCCGTCGTCACGGCCACCATCGCCCGCGCCTGACCGTCCGCCAGTGTGATGTGCAGTATCTTATCCATATAAATGAAATCGTCCTTCCAGGTATGTGATAGGGGGTCACAGCGGCTTGCGCGCCGTGAAGTGGATGCGCTCGTCGAACGGCGTGCACGGCTGCATCGTCAGGCCCGACAGCGCGGTTATGTCCGAAAACCCGGCCCTTTGGAGCAAGTCCGTCAGCTCCTCCGGGCGGTGGATGCGCTGGACGTGCCGCTCGGAAAAGCGGCGGTAGAGGCCGTTTTCCTGCCGGACAAAGAAGGTCAGCGCCATCTCCAGCGTGCGGCGCTCGGGGTGGAGCTCGTTCATCCACAGGTAGGTGACGTCCTCGCGGTCCTCGCCGTACATCTGGCCCGCCATGCGCTCCAGCTTGGCCGGGGCGGAGACGTCAAACGCGAACCGCCCGCCCGGGCGCAGCGCGTCGTAGACGTGGGAAAAGCAGGCGGCAACCTGCGGCAGCGTGGTCAGGTAGTTGACGCCGTCGCAGCCGCAGAACACCGCGTGCACCCGCCGCGGCACCGCAAAGCGCGCCATGTCCTGCACCGCAAACTGCACGCGCACGCCGTTTTTTCGCGCCTTTTCCTGCGCCACGGCGACCATGTCGGGGGAAAGGTCGGTGGCCAGCAGCTCGCAGCCGGATTTGGCCACGCGGATGGACAGCTCGCCCGTGCCGCAGCCCAGCTCGGCCACCTTTTGGCCCGGCTGCACCTGCAAAAGCGTGAGGTAGTGCGCCGCCCAGGCATCGTAGTCCACGTCGTCCATCAGGCGGTCGTACAGCGCGGCGAACGCGCGATAGGCTTCCATTATTTGTCGTCCTCGTCGTCGGGGTCGAGGTCCTCCCACTCGTCGTCGTCCTCGGCCTTCTTCTGCATGCCGCGGCCCACCTCGGCGCCCTCGATCCGGGTGTTGAAGAAGCGGTCGAACGCGGCGTTGGTGTAGGAGCAGTTGACAAAGGAGGCCAGCGCGTAGCCGATGATGAAGTACCAGAACAGGAACGGCAGCCAGAAGCCCGAGATGACGATCGGGATGATGGTGATCAGCCCGAACAGCACGCTCTGGGGCAGGCGGCCGATGGCCAGCACCAGGCTGTTGCGCAGGATCTGCGTGAACTTGAGCTCATAGGTGACCATCATGGGCCAGGCGTAGAGGTTCATCAGCAGGAACATCACGCCCAGCACCACCAGCAGCACCTGCAGGAACAGGTAGACGTAGCTGCCCGTGGCCGCCGCCATGTTGTTGTAAAAGCTCAGGCCGTACACAAACAGGAACAGGAACAGGCCGTTGAGCACGCTCAGCGCCAGGCCCTGCTTCCAGTTGGCCTTGATCGCGCCGATGAAGTCCGACCACAGCCAGACGTGCTCGTCGCGCGCGTAGTTGCGGGTGATGTACTTGAGCGCGCACTTGGCCGGGCCCGTGATCATCACGCACAGCGCCGCGCCCATCGCGTAGACCATCATGTAGCCGTCCGCCGCGAAGGCCTCGACGGAGTCGTAGGTCAGCAGCACGTTCAGGTTCATCCACGTCCAGATCCAGAAGGGGATCCAGAACACGAAGTACATCAGGTTGACCTTGAGCAGGTTGAACAGGTTGAGCTTGAGCATCTCAAAGAACAGCTCGAAGCGGTTTTTGGGCATCATGTCCGGCGTAAAGTCGGGGCGGTTGCTCTTGCCCGAGAACATTCCTGAAAAAAGACCCATACTGGCTAATCCTCCTTGGCGTAGGTGTCGATGATGCGGGTGTACCAGGCAATGGCGGGCAGCAGCGCCGCCTCGTCAAAATCGAATCTGTCGCTGTGCAGCGGCGCGGAGCGCTTTTCGTCCCCCGCGCCCACGAACGCGTAGACCGCCGGGCGCTCCTGCCCGAAGAAGGAAAAGTCCTCCGCCGTAAGCAGCGCCTCCTGGGAAAGCGGCCTGTCGATCAGCGGCCGCACGCGGCTGACCAGCTTTTCGTCGTTGATCACCGCCGGGTAGAAGCAGTGCTGCGCAAAGCCCGTCGTGACGCCGTAGACCGAGGACACGCTGGATGCGATGCGCTGGAAGTCCTCGATGAGGCGGTCCTGCATTTCGTTGTCGTAGGAGCGCAGGATGGCCTCGAGCACCGCGGCGTCCGCCACGATGTTGCGCAGGTTTCCGGCGGAGATGTGGCCTGCGGTGAGCACGGCGGGGGCGTTGGGGGGCACGGCGCGCGTCATGTAGGTCTGCAGCGCCAGGTAGGTCTGCGCCAGCGCCGCCGCGGCGTCCGCGCCCAGGTGCGGCATGGCGCCGTGCGCGCGCGTGCCGGTGAAGGTCAGGTCAAACTCGGTGTTGGCCGCCATCACGCCGCCGGGGGACAGCGCGATGCTGCCCTTGGGCACCTGCGGCATCAGGTGGAAGCCGAACACGGCGTCCACGTGCGGGTTCTCCAGCGCGCCCTGCTCGATCATGCGCTGCGCGCCGCCGGTGGTCTCCTCGGCGGGCTGGAAGAGCAGCACCACGTCGCAGGGCAGCGCGCCCGCGTCGCGCTTTTGCGAGACGATGTGCCCCAGCGCCAGCAGCGCCGTCATGTGGCCGTCGTGGCCGCAGGCGTGCATCATGCCGGGGTGCCGGGAGGGGTAGGGGTAGATGCTGCGCTCGGTGACGGGCAGCGCGTCGATGTCCGAGCGAAAGGCGAGCGCGGGGGCGTCCGTCCGGCCGCAGCGGTAGACGAATTTCCAGCCCGTGCCGGCCAGCTGCACCGCCGCGTCGGGGCGGGTGCCGCGCAGCGCCTGCTCGAGGTAGGCGCTGGTCTTAAACTCGCTGTTGCCCATCTCGGGGATGGCGTGCAGATCGCGCCGCCAGGCCTTCAGGCGCTCCAGCAATGCTTCGTCGCTCATGTTCCATGACCTCTTGCTTCTAATAAATGACGGATAAAATCCAAAATAGATTATACCATAACCGGGCGGATGAAGGCAATGAAGATTATGTGAACGACAGCAGCCAGCGCAGACCCAGCAGCATGCGCCCGTCTACGTCCGAGCTGTGCCCGCCGGGGTTGAGGTCGAAGGCGACGTGGTCCGCGCCCAATGCGGCGGACAGCAGCGCGTGCGTCTCCTCGTAGCTCGCGCCGATGCGGCCCATGCGGATGTGGCGCGTGCGCTCCTCCTTGCGCCCCAGCGACAGGTAGACGCGCGCGTCGGACAGGCAGCTGATGTTTTCGCGCTGGAAGTCCATGAAGCCCTCGTACCACAGCGAGCCCGACAGGCAGCCCGCCATGCCGAACACGTCGGGACGGCGGTAGAGCGCGTACAGCGCCGCCAGCCCGCCCAGCGAGTAGCCGAATATGCCGGTGTGGGCGCGGCCGGGCAGCGTGGGGAAGCGGGAAATGATGAAGGGGAGGACGGCGTCGCACAGCAGCGCGATGCGCGCGTCCGCCTGCCCGGCAAAGGGCGGGGCGTCGGGGTGCAGGCCGGGCGCGGGCCACGGGGAGAAGTCGCGGTTCCAGTCCGTGGGCTCGACGCAGGCCAGCATCGCCGGGCGGAGGGTCTTGCCCATTTCGGCGGCCAGGCGGGGGAGGTAGCCATCCCAATCCCCGCTGCGGGCGGCGTTGAGGCAGAGCACGGGCAGGGGCTGCTCCGTGCGCGGGCGGAACACGGACAGTGTGTGCGCGCCCAGGGCGTGGGAGGTGACGTCGTATTTCATGCGGATGCCTCCTTTGGATGAGAACAGCATAGCACAAAGTGGGGGAACTGGGAATACGGTGGGGGGGATGACCCTGCCGCCCCTCCCCTTTTGGGGGGGGGGGCGGCAGGGTCTATGGCGTCCTCGACGGACGCCGGGGCGCCGCCCGGGTGTACAGTGGGGAGCCGGGTGCACGTTGTGCGGCGCGTTGGAGCCGAGTGCTGGGTGGGGGTGCTTTCTGGGGGATGGTGCGCGGAAAAGGCGGGGGGATTCAGGCTCCCCTTGAGGGGAGCTGGCCGCCGTCGGCGGCCGGAAGGGTGAGCGGGGAGCGCAGTGGCTCGAGGGTTGGACGCAATTTCGCGGGGGAATATGCGATATTTAACCGAAATGCGCGGGATGAGGCGCGGGGGGATTGTGTATAATAACGTGTTGGGTAGATTCTGCCCGCGATTGATCGAATACTTTGAGAGGGGATCACCATGCAGCAGAGCGTAGGCATCACCGAGCAGGAAATGAAACGCAGGCGCACGTTCGCCATCATCTCGCACCCCGACGCGGGCAAGACGACGCTGACCGAAAAGCTCCTGCTCTACGGCGGCGCCATCCACCAGGCGGGCTCCGTCAAGGCGCGCAAGGCCGACCGCCACGCGACCAGCGACTGGATGGAGATCGAAAAGCAGCGTGGCATCTCCGTGACCTCCTCGGTGATGCAGTTTGAATACGACGGGTTCCACATCAACATACTGGACACCCCCGGCCACCAGGACTTCTCCGAGGACACCTACCGCACGCTGGTCGCCGCGGACTGCGCGGTGATGCTCATCGACGCGGCAAAGGGCGTCGAGGCGCAGACCATCAAGCTCTTCCACGTCTGCCGGATGCGGTCCATCCCGATCTTTACGTTCGTCAACAAGATGGACCGCGCCGCGCGCGACCCGTTCGAGCTGATGGAGGAGATCGAGAAGGTGCTGGGCATCCGCGCGTGCCCCGTCACCTGGCCCATCGGCACGATGGGCGACTTCAAGGGCGTGTATCACCGCCAGACGGGCGACGTCGAGGTGTTCGAGGGCGGACGCCACGGCACCACGCAGGTCAAGGCGCGGTTCGTGCCCTTTGAGAGCGACGAGATCGAAGAGGTGCTCGAGGACAGCTACCGCGAAAAGCTGATGGAGGACATCGAGCTGCTGGACATCGCGGGCGACGAGTTCGACCTTGCCCAGGTGCGCGCAGGCCAGCTGACGCCCATGTTCTTTGGCTCCGCGATGAACAACTTCGGCGTGGAGAGCTTTCTTGCCAAGTTCCTGGAGTATTCGCTGCCGCCGCAGCCCCGCGCGGACAAGGACGGCAACGAGGTGGACCCCGCGGGGGACAACTTCTCGGGCTTCATCTTCAAGATCCAGGCCAACATGAACCCCGCGCACCGCGACCGCATCGCGTTCCTGCGCGTGTGCTCGGGCCGGTTTGAAAAGGGCATGACCGTCAGGCAGGCCTCCACGGGCAAGGAGCTCAAGCTCGCGCAGCCGCAGGCCTTCATGGCGGACGCGCGCGAGGGCGTGGAGGAGGCCTGGCCGGGCGACATCATCGGCCTGTTCGACCCCGGCGTCTACGCGCTGGGCGACACGCTGTACACCGGCAAAAAGGTGGAGTACGCGGGCATTCCGATGTTCGCGCCGGAGCACTTTTCCAGAGTGTCCACGCTGGACAGCCTAAAGCGCAAGCAGTTCCAAAAGGGCGTGACGCAGCTGGCCACCGAGGGCGCGGTGCAGACCTTCCGCCGGGCGGACGGCATCGGCGAGGAGGTCATCGTGGGCGTGGTGGGCGTGCTGCAGTTTGAAGTGCTGCAGTACCGCCTGAAAAACGAATACGGCGTGGACGTCAAGGTGGCGCCGCTGGGCTTTACCGCGGTGCGCTGGGTGGTGGAGACGCCTAAGGAGTTAAGCCGCCTGCGCCTGCCCTCCACCGCGCTGATCGCCAAGGACCGCGACGAGCGCGACGTGATCCTGTTTGAGAGCGAATGGTCCATCGAGTGGGCGCTGGACAACAACCCGGGGCTGAAGCTGACCGACACCGCGTCGCGGTAACGCGCGCGCTTTGACAAGAAAAGAGGGAGTTTTCCGATGAATATAAAGAGAGAAGACATTCGAAACATTGCGATCATCGCGCACGTTGACCACGGCAAGACCACGCTGGTGGACCAGATGCTCAAGCAGAGCGGCGTGTTCCGCGAGAACCAGCAGGTGGCCGAGCGCGTGATGGACTCGGGCGACATCGAGCGCGAGCGCGGCATTACGATACTGGCCAAGAACACGGCCGTCGACTATGGCGGCGTGCACATCAACATCATCGACACGCCCGGCCACGCCGACTTCGGCGGCGAGGTGGAGCGCGTGCTCAAGATGGTGGACGGCGTGATCCTGCTGGTGGACGCGTTCGAGGGCCCCATGCCGCAGACGCGCTTCGTGCTGCGCAAGGCGCTGGAGCTGGGCCACCGCGCCATCGTGTGCATCAACAAGATCGACCGCCCCGACGCGCGGCCTGCCGAGGTCGTGGACGAGTGCATCGACCTGCTGATCGACCTGGAGGCCTCCGAGGAGCAGCTGGACTGCCCCTTCCTGTTCGCGTCGGCCCGAAAGGGCGTCTGCTCGACCAGCATGGACGAGCCGGGCACCGACCTAAAGCCCCTGTTTGACGCGATCCTCAACTACGTGCCCTGCCCCGAGGGCGATCCCGACGGCCCGCTGCAGCTGCTGGTGTCCACCATCGACTACAACGACTACGTCGGCCGCATCGGCATCGGCCGCGTGGAGCGCGGTTGCATCAAAAAGGGCATGATGGCCATCCGCGCCACCTACGGCAGCGAGGAGGGCGGCCGTGCCCCCGAGCGCATCAACACGCTCTACACCTTTCAGGGCCTCAACCGCATCGAGT
This sequence comes from Candidatus Spyradocola sp., assembly GCA_034113365.1. Lineage (GTDB taxonomy): Bacteria > Bacillota > Clostridia > Christensenellales > UBA1750 > Spyradocola. The sequence continues at coordinate 4,848 of JAXEXP010000003.1, read as the reverse complement.
GCACCGAGGCGACGGTGGGCCAGATCGTGGCGGTGTCCGGCATGCCCGACATCAACATCGGCGACACCATGTGCCCGCCCGACTGCGTGGAGCCCCTGCCCTTTGTCAAGGTCTCCGAGCCCACGGTGGTGATGACCTTCTCCGTCAACGACTCGCCCTTTGCGGGCCGCGAGGGCAAGTACGTCACCTCGCGCCACCTGCGCGCGCGCCTGATGAAGGAGCTGCAGACCGACGTGTCCCTGCGCGTGGAGGACGGCTCCACCACCGACTCCTTCCGTGTCTCCGGCCGCGGCGAGCTGCACCTGACGGTGCTCATCGAGACCATGCGCCGCCAGGGCTATGAGTTCCAGGTATCCAAGCCCGAGGTGCTCTACAAGACCATCGACGGCGTCAAGTGCGAGCCCATGGAGCGGCTTGTGGTGGACGTGCCCGAGGAGTACTCCGGCGCGGTGATCGAGAAGATCGGTAGAAGAAAGGGCGTCATGGTGAACATGGGCGGCTCGGGGCGCGTGCGCCTGGAGTTCGTGGTGCCGGCGCGCGGCCTGTTCGGCTACCGCTCGGAGTTCATGACCGATACCCGCGGCGAGGGCATCATGTCCTCGGTGTTCGAGGGCTACGAGCCCTACAAGGGCGACATCCCCATGCGCAACTACGGCTCGCTGATCGCGTTTGAGACGGGCGAGGCGCTGACCTACGGCCTGTTCTACTCGCAGGACCGCGGCGAGCTGTTCGTGGTGCCGGGCGACAAGGTGTACGCCGGCATGATCGTGGGCGCAAACACCCGCCCCGGCGACATCGAGCTCAACGTCTGCAAGGCCAAGCACCTGACCTCCATCCGCAATGCGGCCGGCGCCGAGGAGGCGATGCGCCTGCGCCCCGTGCGCCCCATGTCGCTGGAGCGCGCGCTGGACTTCATCGACGAGGACGAGCTGGTGGAGATCACGCCCAAGACCATCCGCATGCGCAAGAAGATACTGGATTCCACGCAGCGGTATCGCGCGGCCAGAAAGTAAAAGAGAATCAGTACGGCTACGGGAGTGACCCCCCGGCGCCCTCCCCCACCGGGGGGGTGGGCGCCGGGGGGTCCATGCGTCCTCGACGGACGCATGGGGATGGACACCGTTACGCTGGTGTGATATGATATTAAGAGAGGGTAAAGGAGGGGTTTCCATGAAAAAGACGGCGTTGATCGTGACGATCCTGCTGGCGGCGGCGAGCCTGCTGACGCACACCATCTGCGGCGGCGTGCTGGGCTGGCAGGTCTATCGCGCTATGAACGGAGGGGCTGTGGTGATGGAACAGCCCGACAAGCCGGAGATCGTGGAGCCGGTGGATGCGCCTGTGGCGACACCGGAGCCTGTAGTGCTGCCGGAGCGCGTGGAGATGGAGAAGTATTACGACGACTCGATGGATTACGCGATCATCCACGCGTACAGAGGGGACGAGGAGGTCTGGTCGCGGGAGCTGACGCCGCAGCAGTCTACGGAGCTGGATTCCTTCAGCGAGCTGGGCATCGTGGACGGCCTGTACCTGTACAGCGACGTCGGCACGGTGACGGCGCTCGACCTTGCCACGGGCGGGATCGTGTGGGAAAACAGCGATTTTGGCGGCGCGGTGTCGGGCTTTGACTGGGACGAGCAGGGCAACCTCTACCTGTCGGGCTACTACGGGCCGGACTTCTTCATGATGAACACCGCGGGGCAGACGATCCAGCGCATCGACAGCCTGCATGAGGACTATTACTGGGCCATCGACATCCGCAAGCTGCCCGAGGACGCGGTCGAGGTCACGATGTCCATGAGCGCCTACACGGACGACGGTTTGTACCCCATCCGCGTGGATCTGAACGACTGGAGCTGCACCGTGGGGGAGCAGGCCGCGCAGCTGGAGACATGGCGGTGGATCGATGCTTACGCCGAGGAGATCCGCAGCGAGGAGGAGGAGTACGCCGGGTATGCGCTGCTCACCGTCGGCGGGGACATCCCCGTGCTGTACCGCAACGGCAACTACACCGCGCAGGGCGACGCGGTCAGCATCTACGACCCCTATCTGGACATGGTTCACACTTACAGCATCGGGATCGACAGCCTGCAGTACGTCTTTATGGAAAACCTGCTGCGCGAGGAATACGGCCACATGGGCGACTATGGCGACACCATATTCTGCGTAGAGGATGGCGACTTTTTGGTCATCGCATACGGCGAGTACACGGAGGGCCAGTACAGCACCGATTACAAATGGATGGATCAGCCCGTGTCCGAGCGCGAGTACGAGCAGAAGCTCCGCGCAGCGTTCCCCATAGAGGACGCCTCGTATGCCTTCGATGAGACCATGAGCCGCGAGGAGATGCTGTCGCTGCTGGAATAAAAGTGACAAACCGCGGAAAACGTGCTATCCTAAGATATGTAATGACAATATACGGCCAAAGGGGGACGCAGAACATGAAGGCATTGTTTATCGGCGGCACGGGACTGATCTCCACGGCGGTGTCGGCGCTGGCGCTGCAGCGCGGGTGGGAGCTGACGCTGCTGACGCGCGGCAGGCACCGCAACGACGTGCCCGCGGGCGCAGAGCAGCTCGTGGTGGACGTAAACGACGACGCGGCGGTGCGCGCGGCGATCGCGGGGCGGCACTTTGACGTGGTCGCGGAATGGATCGCGTTCAAGCCCGAGCGCGTGGCGCGGGACATTGACCTGTTCAACGGCGTGTGCGATCAGTACATCCTCATCTCCTCCTGCGCGGCCTACGAGCGCCCGCTGCGCAGCCCCATCATCACCGAGTCCACCTCACTCAACAACCGCTACTGGCAGTACGGCCGCGACAAGCGCGAGTGCGAGGAGCTGGCCTTTGCCGCCTACCGCGAGAAGGGCTTCCCGGTGACGGTGGTGCGGCCGTCGCTGACCTACGGCGACACGCAGATCCCCTTTGCGATGGGCAGCTGGGGGCACCCCTGGTCGCTGGTGCAGCGCATGCTGGACGGCAAGCCGATCGTGGTGCACGGCGACGGCACCAGCCTGTGGACCATGACGCACAACACCGACTTTGCCAAGGGCTTTGTGGGGCTGATGGGCCGCCGCCAGGCCATCGGCGAGGCCTACCACATCACCTCGGACGAGGTGCTGACCTGGGACGAGATCGCCATCGCCATCGGCGCTGCGGTGGGCGTGGCGCCCGAAATGGTGCACTGCACCGCGCAGCAGATCGCGCGCTTCATGCCCGGCGAGGAGGGCGACCTGCTGGGCGACAAGTCCACCTGCGGCATATTCGACAACACCAAGATCAAGCGCCTGGTGCCGGACTTCGTGTGCACCGTGCCCTTTGCCGAGGGCGTGCGCCGCTCGGTGGCCTACTTTGAGGCCCACCCCGAGCTCAAGACCATCGACGAGGCGTGGAACCGCAGCATCGACGCCATCATCGAGGCCGACCGCAGGTTCCATCCGTAGGCTTTTCCATCCAAATACGCAGGCTGAGGAGGTCGTTTCCATGAAGATCACGGCAGTCAGGTCCTTTTTCTGCGGCAACAACCATTACGTGCGCATACTGACCGACGAGGGCATCAGCGGCGTGGGCGAGGCCACGCTCAACACCCGCCAGCTGGGCGTGGAGGGCGTGTTCCGCCACCTGGAGCCCGTGCTGGTGGGGCAGGACCCCTTCAACATCGCCCACATCTGGCAGGACATCTACCGCTGCACCTTCTGGCGCGGCGGCCCGGTGCTGCTCTCGGCGCTGTCCGGCATCGACATGGCGCTGTGGGACATCAAGGGCAAGGCGCTGGGCACGCCGGTGTACAACCTGCTGGGCGGCAAGTGCCGCGACAGGCTGCTGGTCTACGTCCACGCGGGCGGCAAAACGCCCGACGACCTCTGCCGCGACGCCGAGGCCAAGATGAACAAGGGCTACCGCGTGCTGCGCATCTGCCCGCACGACGCGGTGGTGGATGGCGTCTACGACCAGGCCGCGCAGGTGCGCAGGTCCGTGCAGTACATGAAGGCGCTGCGCGCGGCCGCGGGCGACGAGCTGGAGATCATATTCGAGTGCCACACGCGCCTGTCGCCCGCCTACGCCACCGAGCTGTGCAACGCCATCGCGCCCTACCGGCCCTTCTTCGTGGAGGACCCCATCCGCGCCGATTCCGTGGAGGCCTTCGCGCCGCTGCGCCAGCACACCGCCGTCGCGCTGGGCACGGGCGAGAAGCTGGGCGCGAAGTGGGACTACCGGTACCTGATCGAGCACGACATGATCGACTACGTGCGCAGCGACATCTGCAACTGCGGCGGCGTCACCGAGATGATGAAGATCGCCGCCTTTGCCGAGGTGCACTACGCCGAGATGGTGCCCCACGGCGTGCCGCCGGTGGGCTACCTGGCCGCGATGCACTGCGACTTTGCCACCTCCAACTTCCGCTGCCAGGAGCACTGGCTGCCCGAAAGCTGCCCCAAGCACCTGGACTACGACGTGGAGTTCAAGGACGGCTACATCACCATGGGCGACCGCCCGGGCCTTGGCGTCGAGGTCTTTGAGGACAGGTGCGATCCCTTTGAGATGCGCGAGCACCCCCACTGGCGCCGCCCCGACGGCTCCGTGCAGGACTGGTAGCCGCGCAAAAAAACACCGCAGGCTGTCAAAAAAGGGCAAAAGCTCTTCGGGGATGCAGGAAGGGGCCGCGGCCTCTTGCTGATCGATCCGCAGGCGGGGGCGCGTACCCCGCTGAGGAGCGATTTTCTGTACGTTCGTGCCAATCAAGACGGATCAACACGCGCCTTCATCTTTTGCGAGCCTGTCGACTTTGCCGAAAGATCGAGGAGGGGGGGCCCCCCCCCCGCCGGGGGCGCCCCCCGCGGATTTTTT
>JAXEXP010000002.1:0-10359 GCA_034113365.1 Candidatus Spyradocola sp. | reverse complement strand
GTTCTTCTTGGCGCACTTGGCCAGATCGAACTTGCCGGCGGTGGCACCGAACTCGCAGTCAACACGCCATGCCAGATTGTCCTTGGTGGTGGCCTTCATGTTGGGCTCCAGATCCTCACCCAGCAGCTCTGCGAACTTGGCAGCGTGCTCAGCCTCTTCGTAGGCGGCCTTCTCCCAGTACAGGCCGATCTCGGGGTAGCCCTCGCGGTGCGCAACGCGCGCCATGGCCAGGTACATGCCCACTTCGGAACACTCGCCGTTGAAGTTCTCGCGCAGACCGTCGATCACGCGCTGGTCAACGCCGTTGGCCACGCCGACGACGTGCTCGGCAGCCCAAGCCATCTCGCCCACCTGAGCGTTGAACTTGGAAGCGGGAGCCTTACAGATGGGGCACTGTGCCGGGGGCTGATCGCCTTCATGGACGTAACCGCAGATAGAGCATACATACTTCATAGTTCTTACCTCCGTATGTTGATTTGAATTTTGCCGGCGCCCGGCTTGAAGCCCGACGCCTTATATACTCATTATACACGTTTTTTTCAGGGATGAAACACCGCTTGGAAAATTTTCCGCTAACTTTTTTTGAATGGGCAGCGGCAAACGCCTTCTGCCATCAGTTCATCTTCTCTTTCATCAGCGCCGCCAGCTCCTGTGCATAGGCGGTGATGGTGGCTTCATCCGGGCCCTCGAGCATCACGCGCACCACGGCCTCCGTGCCCGACGGACGAACGAGCACGCGCCCGCAGCCCGCCAGCCGCGCCTCGATCTGCGCGATGCGATCCATGATCTCCTCGTTTTCCCTGTAAAGATACTTCTTCTCGCCTGCGCACTTTACGTTGACCAGCACCTGCGGCAGGTGCTGCATCTGGTCGGCCAGCTCCGACAGCGGCTTGCCCGTCTCCGACATGATCTGCAGGATGTGCAGCGCGGACATTACGCCGTCGCCGGTGGTGTTGTCCTCCAGAAAGATCATGTGGCCCGACGCCTCGCCACCGATGACGTAGCCGTCCTGCAGCATGCGTTCGAGCACGTAGCGGTCGCCCACCGCCGTGTGGACCACCTCGATGCCCGCCTCGCGCATCGCAAGATCCAGGCCCATGTTGCTCATCACGGTCACCACGCAGGTGTTGCCCGCAAGGCGGCCCTTTGCCTTGAGCGACCGGGAGCAGATCACCAGCATCTGATCGCCGTCCACGATGCGGCCCTTGTCGTCCACTGCGATGAGGCGGTCGGCGTCGCCGTCAAAGGCCATGCCGCAGTCCGCGCCTTCGGCCAGCACGCGCTGCTGTAGCGATTCCGGGTGCGTCGAGCCGCAGCCCGCGTTGATGTTCAGGCCATCCGGCTGGGCGTGCATGGAGATCACCTGTGCCCCCAGCTCAGCCAGCAGCACCGGCGCAATGGCCGAGGCTGCGCCGTTTGCGCAGTCCAGCACGATCTTCATGCCGCTCAGGTCGCAGGCGCAGCGCTGCTTGAGCAGGTCTATGTAGGTGCGCCGCAGCTCAGGCCTGGCCTCAATGCGGCCCACGCCCTCGCCCGTGGGCATGGGAATGCCCGCACAGTCGCTGCGGACGAGCGCCTCGATCTGATCCTCCAGCGCGTCGGAGAGCTTGTAGCCCTCCTTGTTGAAAAACTTGATGCCGTTGTCCTTGGCGGGATTGTGCGACGCGGAGATCATCACGCCCGCGTCCGCGCCCAGGCGGCGCGTGAGCATCGCGATGGCAGGCGTCGTGATCACGCCCAGATCCACCGCATGCGCGCCCACCGAGCAGATGCCCGCCATCAGCGCGCACTTGAGCATGTCGCCCGAAATGCGTGTATCGGTGCCCACGAGCACCGTGGGCATTGCGGCGCCGTCAATGAGCACCTGCGCGCCGGCCTGGCCCAGCCGGTAGGCCAGCAGACCGTCCAGCTCTGCGTTGGCAATTCCTCTGACACCGTCGGTGCCGAACATTCTCGTCATCTAGGTTCCTCCCGATGTCCCGCAGCGTTGTTGTGCGGGTGCTGTTTTGCTGATTTATACTATGCGCTCCAGATCCATCTGTGCCATGGCAGCGGCGACCGCGCCGTCTGACGCCGCGCAGATCACCTGCCGCAGCGGCTTTGTGCGCACATCGCCCGCCGCGTAGACCAGCGGAAGGCTCGTGCGCGTGTCCTCTCCCGCGCGGACGTAGCCGTTCTCCAGTTCCAGCTGATCGCCGAACAGCGCGGTCTGCGGCTCCATGCCCACGGCGATGAACAGACCGTCCATGGGCAGCGCACGCAGTGTGCCGTCCATAACGTTGCAAATGGAGACTTCCTCCAGCTTCTGCGTGCCCGAAATGGATTCTACTACACTATTATAGCAAATGTCAATGTTTGGCACAGCTTTTATTCGATCTGCCAGCACCTTTGCGGCCCGGAGGACGTCTCTTCGGTGCACAAGGGTCACTTTTTTTGCAAAGCGGGCCAGGTACAGCGCATCCTCTGCCGCCGTATCGCCCCCGCCCACGACGCAGACCTCCTTGCCGCGGTAGAACGCGCCGTCGCAGGTGGCGCAATAGGAAACGCCCCTGCCGCGCAGCCGGTCCTCCTGCTCCACGCCCAGCGGCCGGGGGGTCGCACCGGTGCACAGGATCACGGCGCGCGCTTCCACGCGGTTTCCGCCCGCTACGGCGTACTTGACCTGTCCGCTCAACCCGAGCTGCGTGATCTCATCGTAGCGGATGTCCAGCCCCAGCGCCTGCGCCTGTTCTGCCATCGCCATGGACAGTTCCGGCCCGCCCACGCCCTGCACAAAGCCCGGGTAGTTCTCGATGACGTTGGTGGTCGCGGCCTGTCCGCCGCAGAATTGCTTTTCATACAGCGCGCAGCGCAGCCCCGCGCGCGTCAGGTAAATGCCTGCCGTCAGCCCCGCAGGGCCTCCGCCGACGATGAGTACATCCAACATAAGCAATTTTCGCTCCTTCATGCGTTTCTGATTCTATTTTACCCCTTATCCGCCCAAAAGAAAACCGTTTATCGCCCGAGTTTTTCCGCAAGCGCGGCGAAAAATTGCTCCGAGCAGCCCGCGCTGTACGTCATATAGCAAACGAGATTGCCTTTGACTGCGATTCCGTCCAATCCGCACGCCCAGGCGGCGTCCAGCCCTTCGACGGAAAGCGGCTCATAGTCCTGCGGGCCGCCGGCAAAGGTGGAATCGTACATCAGCGCCCGCACGAGCGTGGGCGCAAGCGCCTCGCTGCGCAGCCGGTAGACATCCTGATACAGCCATGTGCTGTCCACGTCCTCGTGCGCGCACCACATACGCGCAAGAGGCGTGCCGCTCACCTCTACCGCACTTCCCTCGTCCTCCTGCCGGAACAGGCCGCCGCGCTCGCCCTCTATGCCCAGATCCTCGCCCAGCACCAGGTACGGGCCGTCGGCCTGCAGCGGCATCTCATACCGCTGTATGGTGCACAGCTGCACCAGCGCCCCCACCCCGCATATGATGCACCCGATGAGCAGCACCGCAAACACAGCGTCATGGACGACACGCCGCTTCGGGCAATGATCCAGAGGCTTTCCGGCGCGCAAGCGCCGGTGGAGCAGCGCCGTGCGCACGCCGCCGTAGATCGTCTGAAATACGGCCAACAGCACGAAACACGCGTAGGACAGCGCCGCAAACGTCGTGCGGATCAGGGCCAGAAACAGCGAGGATGCGATCTCGGGCAACAGCTGCGACGGTTCCTTGCCAGAGCCCAAGCGAATAGCAGCTGAAGCCCCACCATCGCCGCCGCGATGATCCAGCACAGCCAGTAGCTCCGGCGCAGCGCCTTCAGTGTGCCCGCCTGCTGCCGCGGGTCGGAATACAGCTCCGGCCGGTCGCAGTCCTCTGGCGCGGCAAACACGTGCACCAGTCCACGGCTCGTCACCAGTTTCCAGCCGCAGTCCTCATACAGCGCCACCTGCTCCTCGGGCAGATCCTGGTCCTCCAGCATGGCCGGCGAGGACAGTTCGATGCGGTACCGCTGCGCCCTGGGCTCCGCGCGCCGAAAGCGGCTCAGGTACGCGCCGCGCGACGCCAGCTCCCAGCCCTTGCCCGCCATCCTCTCGTAGAGCTGCTCGTTTTCCCCGATTGCATAGTCCCCGTAATGAAACCGCCAGGTGTTGGTCATGCTTTCTCCCCCAATGCCGCGCCGTCGCGCACCAGCTGCGTCAGGCGTCTGTATTCCTCGTGAAGGGCCTGCCGCCCTGCCTCGGTGATCTGATAGGTCTTGCGGCGTTCGTCCTGCGATTCCAGCGTGATCCACCCCTCTTTTTTCATGCGGTTGAGCACGCCGTAGAGCGTTCCCGGCCCCATCTGCAGCCGCCCGCCGGAGATCTGCCGGATGCGCTGCATCATACCGTAGCCATGTCCCGGCTCCAGCAGCGCGAGCAGTATATAGTACATCGCCTCGGTCATGGGCTGCGCCTCGGCCACGGCACGCACCTTCTTTCTCATATATTATGCGACGCGATATATCGCTTAACATAATAATAGCACATGGCGCGGAAAAGCACAAGCCCCGCTGTGCAATCGCTGCACAGCGGGGCAAACGTGTTGTTTTTGGTTATTCCACCCGCAGGTCGATGCTGCCGGTGAAGTCGTCGGTGATGAGGTTGAGGTAATTGCTGCCCGCGGGCAGCTGTACGGTCACTTCACACGAGCCGCCCGCTTCGCACAGCACCTCGGGTTCGTGATCCAGCGAGCTGAAGGACAGCTGCGCGCTGCCGCTCTGGGCGCTGATGGTGCAGGTGATGAGCACGTCGTCGTGCAGCTTCAGGCTCGTGCCGCCAAACAGGCACTCAAAGCCCGTGAAGCCGTCGTAGGCGCCGTCATAGGTGCCGGTGTAGGCATCCTGTCCATAGGTGCGCGTCCCTACGAGCCTGCGCGCAAACACCAGCGGCGCATTGCCCACAAACTCGATGCCGGTATTGAACACATCCAGCGCCTGATGCTGCGTGCAGCCCGTCAGCAGCTGCATCAGCAGCAGTAGGCACAGCGTCACCGCAATGATTCTCTTTTTCATGGGGCCACCTCCTCAAATGCTCCGGATCCGCTCGCGCACCACGCGCTTTGCGCCCCAGCAGGTCAGCAGGAAGTACCCGCCGTAGATCACCAGCAGGAAGAACGCGATGAACAGCAGCATGGCCAGCACGTTGAAGCTGCCAAAGCTGGCCAGCACGTCCAGCACCACGTACAGCCCCACGCAGGAGTGCACCAGCGCCAGCGCCAGCGGCATCAGAAAGTACAGCGCGATCTGCCTTGTGATGGCCGCGGAGATCATCCTTTCGTCCGTGCCCAGCTTGCGCAGCAGCGCGTACCGCTCCTGGTCGTCGCTAGCCTGCGACAGCTGCTGGATGGCCAGCACCGCAGCGCTCGCCACCAGGTTCACCAGCCCGATGTAGATGCCGATGAATATGATGGTGCCGTAGGAGGCGATGCTGTTGTCGCGGAGCATTTCGCGCGTCGAGCAATAGATCGAATACTCTCCATCAGAGCCGTCCGCCGTGTACTGGTCGTACAGGGCCGTGGCGATGGCCTCTGCGCGCTCCTGCCCGTCGGTCACGCCCTCGGGGTAGTTGGCCACGAGCGAATAGCCCGCGACCTCCAGCTGCTGCGCAACGTCGTCCGGCAGGAGCAGGATCGCTTCGATGCCGTCCACGTCCTGCACGCGCGCCGGCTGGTCGGTGATGCTGCGGATGGTCAGCTCCCGCCCGGCAATGGTCAGCGTCTGCCGCTCTGCGATGCCCAGCGTGAACACGTCCACCATGGGCTTGAACGTGGAGATCACCGCGAATTCGTCCGGGGAAATCTCGATCTCCTTCAGTCCCGCGATGCGCATGCAGGCATTGTAGTCCTTGACGGACATCGCGTTGAACGTCGAGTAATCCTGCTCGTAATCGTGCGCCTTCCAGTTGGGCAGCAGCTCGCGGTGCGCATAGGTGAATTCCGCGATGCGCACGCCGGTGTCGTAGGTCTTGAACTGATAGGCGTCGGTCAGGAAGCCGTCGTCCTCCTCGATCGCCTCCAGCTGCGAAAGGAGGTCCCGGTCGCTGCGGTAGGTCACGTCAAAGCGCGTCGCGCGCACCAGATTGTCCTCCGTCGCGTCGTTGGTGACGAACGCGGAGCCGAACGCACCGATGGTCAGCAGCAGCATGATGCACACCATCGCCATGGAGCCGAACGCCGACCCCAGCTTGCTGGTCAGCTGCCGCACCACGAACAGATTCAGGTGCTTGTAGTAGAACCCCTTCCACAGCTGCGAGAGCTTGAGCAGAAAGCCCGAAAGCGACAGGAAGAACAGCAGCGTGCCCAGGCACCCCATCGCGATGATGATCAGCAGCGAAAGGTCCAGCGTGTAGAGCTTGATTTTCAGGATCCAGACGTACGCGCCGATCAGCAGCGCCGCCGCCAGCACGAACAGCACCACGCTCACCCACAGATGCCGCGTCAGGAACGTGCCCTCGTTGCGCCGGTTGGACTGCAGCAGCTTGATGAGCCGCGCGCCCGAGATGCTGAACATATTGAGCACGCCCACCACCAGGAAGATGATCGCAAAGTAGAGCAATGTCTTTCTCAGGCTGGCAAAGGAGATCACGAAGTGGTAGTTGATCACGGGCACGTGGTAGATCCACGAGATGAGCACCGAGAGCGTCTGGCTGAGCAGCAGCCCCAGCGCAAGGCCCGCCGCCAGCGACAGCACGCCCACCACCAGCGTCTCCACCAGCAGCATCAGCGCGATCCTGCGTCGCTGGATGCCCAGCGTCATGTACAGGCCGAACTCCCGCTTGCGCCGCCGGAGTATGAAGTTGTTTGCGTAGAGGATCAATCCCGCCAGCACCACGGAGATGATCGCCGAAACGATGGCGATGGTCTCCAGCATGAAATACACCAGCGTGCTCTGCTGCTGCGTAAAGCCCAGCAGCACCTGCTGGCTGTCCAGCGAGTTGAACACGTAGAAAATGCACACGCCGAAGGTCAGCGTCAGAAAGTAGACGGAGTAGTCCTTGAAGGAGCGCAGCACGTTTTTGAAGGCGAGGTTATAAAACATTGCTCACGTCACCCCCAAGCAAGGTCACGACCTCGATGATGCGCTCGAAGAACGCCTTGCGGTCCATCCCTCCGCGCACAAGCTCGGTGAACAGCTTGCCGTCCTTGATGAACAGGATGCGCTGGCAGTAGCTCGCGGTGAACGCGTCGTGCGTGACCATCATCAGCGTGGCGTTGAACTCCTGATTCAGTCGCTCAAAGCTCTGCAGCAGCAGGCGGGCCGAGCGAGAATCCAGCGCCCCTGTAGGCTCGTCGGCGAGGATCAGCTTGGGGTTGTGGATGATGGCGCGAGCGCAGGCCACGCGCTGCTTCTGCCCGCCTGACATCTCGTAGGGGTATTTCTTGAGCACGTCGGTGATGCCCAGCGTCTCGGCCACCATCTTGACGCGCTGCACGATCACCTTGGGCTTCTGCCCCATGATGGTCAGCGCCAGCGCGATGTTCTCATAGGCCGTCAGCGTGTCCAGCAGGTTGAAATCCTGAAACACAAAGCCGAGCTGCTCTCTACGGAACCGGGCCAAATCGCCGCTGCGCATGCGCGTGACCTCTTTTCCGTCCAGCAGGATGGAGCCGGAGGTGGGGGTGTCGATGGTCGCCACGCAGTTGAGCAGCGTGGTCTTGCCGCTGCCCGACGCGCCCATCACGCCCACAAATTCTCCCTTGCCCACGGTAAAGCTCACGTCGTCCAGCGCGCGCGTCGCGTTGCCCAGACCGCCGTATGTTTTGCTCAGATTCTTGACTTCCAGTACGTTTTCCATGGTCTTGACCTCCTTTGATGGCCCCATTGTACCAAAGGCGGCCCGCCCCTGCCATCGATTTAGCTTACCCGCAGCTTACACTTTTGTAAGGTCATAGGCGTCGCCCACGGGGAACTGCAGCGTGATGCAGGTGAACGTACCTTCCTCGGATTCCGCCTGAATCGTCAGCCCCATCTTGCCGCACAGCTTTCGGGCGATAAACAGCCCCATGCCCGTGCTCTTGCCCAGCCTGCGCCCGTTCTGCCCGCAAAAGCCCTTGTCGAAGATGCGCGGAAGATCCTCCTGCGGAATGCCGATGCCGTTGTCGCGCACGCGCAGCAACACCGAATGCTCCCGCCGTTCCGCCCGGAAGGCGAGCTTCGGCGCCTCGCTGCGGTACTTGAGCGCGTTGCTCAGCACCTGCCCCAGCACAAACTCCAGATAGGCCGCGTCCGCCATGACCTCCACATCCAGATCCCTCTGCTCAATGGAAAAGCCCGCCTCGATCAGCGGCATCGCGTGCTTTTTAAGCAGCGCGCGCACCACGTCCCGCAGCGACACCGCCCGCACGCAGAAGTCCTTTTCCAGGCTGGAGGCCCGCGCATAGTACAGCACCTGCGAGACGTATTCCTCTACGCGGCTCAGCTCCGCCTGCAGCCGCGCGCTGCCCTCCGCGGGGTGGTTGTCCAGATACAGCCGCGCCGAGGCCAGCGGCGTCTTGATCTCGTGCACCCAGCTCTCGATGTATTCGCGGTACTCCCGCATCTCCAGCTCGCGCTGCGCGAGCGCCTCCTGCCGCGAGGCGTCCACGCGCTCCAGCGCCGCGTACAGCGCCTGCCCCTCGGCAAACCCCGGCTCGTCCAGCTGGCTGACGGGCTGGTTTTCGATGCGGTTCTTCTCCACCCAGCGCGCCACGTCGCGGTAGAAGCGGTGCTTGCGCACGCAGTCGATGGCCACCCACGCCAGCACGCACAGATCGAACAGTATGATCACAAACAGCGCTGCATCTCGCGCCGTGCCCGTGCCCTGCAGCAGCACGGCCCCTACCACCGAGGCCGCCACCAGCAGCAGAAACAGCGGCAGCCGGTCGCGCAGATACGCCCCCGGCCTCATACCATGTACCCCTGCCCGCGGCGCGTGATGAGAAAGTCGTGCACGCCCACGGACTCCAGCTTGCGGCGCAGACGGTTGATGTTGACGGTCAACGTGTTGTCGTCGATGAATTCATCGTCCTGCCACAGCGCATCCATCAGCTGCGCGCGCGTGACGATGGCTCCCTTGGACTGCATCAGCCGCAGCAGGATGCGCTGCTCGTTCTTGGTCAGCTCCATGCTCTGCTCGCCGTAGCGCAGCATGCCCGCCGTGGGATCGAGCGTCACGCCCCGGTGCGTCAGCGTGTTTTCAATGACCCGGTTGGCCCGGCGCAGAACGGAGGAAATGTGCGCCAGCAGGATTTGCATGTTAAACGGCTTGGTTACATAGTCGTCCGCCCCCAGGTTCATGCTCATCAGCTCGTCGATTTCGCTCTCACGGCTGGTCAGCATGATGATGGGAACATCGGAAACGCGCCGCACCTCCCGGCAGATGTGGAAACCATCAAATTGTGGCAGATTGATGTCCAGCAGCACGAGCTCGGGCGCCCGCGAGATAATATCCTGCGCCACGTTGGAAAAATCCTGCGCATAAACTGCGGAATACCCATATTTTATCAATATTCCACACAGGTCCTGCGCCATGTTCAGGTCGTCCTCGCAGATGAAGATCATGCCGCTCACTCCCATGTCTCCCAGACCTCGGGATGGTACCCCACGGTGGCCTGCCTGCCGTTGCGCACGATGGGCCCGCGCAGCAGCTGCGGATTCTCCAGCAGCTGCGCCCGGATCATGTTCTTGTCGCTCATGAAGCGCACAGCAGATTCTGCATATTTCTTCGATTCCGTATCGATCATGTTCAGCAGCCCCACGCAGGATGCGACGGCGTCAAATTCACGCGGACTCAGCCCCTTTTTGATCAGATCCACGCTCTGAAACGGGATGCGGCGCTCCTTGAACCAGCGCTCCGCCTTCTGGCAGTCGAAGTTTTTCTTGGACATGAAGATTTGAATGTTCATCCACAGCACACCTCTTTTATCGCAAAATATGGAAAAGGGCTGCCCGAACAACCCGGACAGCCCAAATGGAATGCCGTACACCCCGCCCTGCAGGCTTCCCCGCGGCACACCCCGCTGACCGCTTAGTGCTGCTTTCTTCCGAACCTGACACGATTCACGGCGCGACGTTGCACGGGACCCGCAAGAAGAGGAATTCCGCCTTGCGGCCTAGTACGGCAAATTGCAAACAAACTCCAGCGGCGCAACCCGCTGACTTTGTCTATTATACAGTATGGGCAGGCAAATTGCAAGCCCCCGGACAGCTTTTTCACAAAATGGGTGTGTTGAGGTATAATACATAGGTAACAGAAGGTAAAGAAAAAACAGAGAGCAAGTGGTAGAATAGAGTTACCACACACCATCCACCACAAAGGAGCTCTCTGCAATGGATAAGATAACACAAGAAGCATACTTTCGTCAAC
>JAXEXP010000001.1:0-13224 GCA_034113365.1 Candidatus Spyradocola sp. | reverse complement strand
ATGCCCACGAACTGCTCGTAGACCTCGGGCATGACGTCCTTGAGGTGTCCGATGGGGTTGGGGGTGCGCACGCCGGCCACGACGTCCTCGCCCTGCGCGTTCATCAGGAACTCGCCGAACAGGGCCTTCTCGCCGGTGGCGGGGTTGCGGGTGAAGGCAACGCCGGTACCGGAGGTCTCGCCCATGTTGCCGAAGGCCATCATCTGCACGTTAACGGCAGTGCCCCAGGAGTAGGGGATGTCGTTGTCGCGGCGGTAGACGTTGGCGCGGGGGTTGTCCCAGGAGCGGAACACGGCCTTGATGGCGCCCATCAGCTGCTCCTTGGGGTCGGAGGGGAAGTCCTCGCCGATCTTGGCCTTGTACTCGGCCTTGAACTGGTTGGCCAGCTCCTTGAGGTCCTCTGCGGTCAGCTCGACGTCGAGCTTGACGCCCTTCTCTTCCTTCATCTTGTCGATGAGCTGCTCGAAGTACTTCTTGCCCACCTCCATGACGACGTCAGAGTACATCTGGATGAAGCGGCGGTAGCAGTCGTAGGCCCAGCGGGGGTTGCCGGACTTCTTGGCCATGACCTCGGCGACCTCTTCGTTCAGGCCCAGGTTCAGGATGGTATCCATCATGCCGGGCATGGAAGCGCGCGCGCCGGAGCGGACGGACACCAGAAGGGGATTCTCCAGATCGCCGAACTTCTTGCCGGTGATCTTTTCCATCTTCTCGATGTACTCCATGATCTGCGCCTGGATCTCGTCGTTGATCTGACGGCCGTCCTCATAATACTGGGTGCAGGCCTCGGTGGTGATGGTGAAGCCCTGGGGCACGGGCAGGCCGAGATTGGTCATCTCCGCCAGGTTCGCGCCCTTGCCGCCAAGCAGCTCGCGCATGTTGGCGTTGCCCTCGCTAAAGAGGTACACATACTTGTGGGACATTAAGGCAACCTCCTTGAAGTGAAAGTTTGACAATATGGTTGGGGCGCGGGCCGCGGCCGGGGGGACCACTGTGCGGGGCGCGCCATTGTCAGCGATGCTCTGCTCGCCGGATGGCAGCGGGGGCGCGGAAACAGACCCGCCGGTCGCGAGCCTGCCAAAGGGTTTATGCTGTCCTCGGTCTGTTCATCCTTGAGCAATCAACCAAATTCCGGGATATGGAATTTTAGCCTCTACTATTATAATCGATAAAGCGTCTTTTAGCAAATCCTTTTTTGATTCGGCGCTGTAAAAACCGTGTAAATGCCCGATTCTGTCGTTTTCGTTTCACATCGCGGGATCAGTTTCCGTCAGGCGGAATTGCGTTGAACGCAGGCGGCGCGCTCAGGCGCTGGGCGAAGGTCAGGGCGTCGAAGTCGCGCTCGAGCTGTGCGCGCACGAACTGCGCCGCGATGGCAAACAGCCGGGCGGCGTCTCCGGTCACGGGCGCGAACTCGCCCTGGACGCAGGCGCGCAGCATGGCCATGTCCGCCGCGGTGATCACGGGCAGGGGGCGGTCGGCGTGGCGGGCGCAGATGACGCCGCCGGCCAGCTCGTCAAAGCGGGCGTCCTGGATCCTGCCGCCGCAGACGGCGCAGCGGGTGAGCATGGCGCCGTGGCCCGAGAGCACCATGGCGCGCAGCAGGAAGGGCAGCGCGGTGTTTTCGGGCGGGAGGTCGGGGGCGTAGGCGAGGTGGGCCAGCGCGCGCAGCAGCGTGTCGTACAGCTCGGGCGCGGGCTGGGCGGGCTGGACGATCTCCTCGCAGACCTGCGTCAGCGCGGAAGCGAAGGCCAGGCGCAGCGCGTCCTCGCGCAGGGGGTAGTAGGCCTCGTCCAGCATGCAGTTTTTGACCTGGTATTTGCCGTTTTTTTCCAGCAGCAGGTATTCGCCGGTGCAGAACTGGGTGCTGGCGGCGGCAAGGGGGCTCTTTTGCCGGTGCGCGCCGCGCGCCGCCGTGGAGAGCATGCCCTCCTCGCGGGTGAACAGCGTGAGCATGCGGTCGTAGTCGCGGTAGTTGACGGTGCGCAGCACGATGGCGTTGACCACGCGGGTGTCGTCCATGATGTGAATCGCCTCCCGGGGGGGATGACCCAGTCGCCCCTCCCCCAGGGGGGGGAGGGGCGACTGGGTCTATGGCGTCCTCGACGGACGCCGGGGCGCCGCACGGGGGTACAGCGGAGAGCCGGGTGCACGTTGTGCGGCGCGTTGGAGCGTTGTGCGCAGGGGCGGTCTGGGGTGGGGTGAGTGCGCGTGGGACACCTCATCCGTCAAGCCTTGGTTTGACACCTTCCCCTCAAGGGGAAGGTTCAGTTTGTCAAAAAAGGTGTCTGCTGAAAATGTGCAAGGTGTGTACTGTGCGGCTGGGGCAGGTTTGGTGCCGGACGGACACCTCATCAGGCGCCTGCGGGCGCCAGCTTCCCGCTCCGCACCGAACCAGCCGTTCCGGCTGTTCCGGTGTTCCGGTCGGCTTATTCTCCATAAACAGTCCACTGGACTGTTTATTCCGAAACACTCGACCTTCAGGGCTTCGCCCCTCCGGGTGAACCGTCAAGGGGAAGCCAAAGGATACGCACCGTTATGTTTTGCGTGAGTTTTTGACAGTCTGCACCTTCCCCTCAAGGGGAAGGCTTTTGGACGGTCTGGGGAGATTGGAGTGCGCAGGGGGAGCACCTCATCCGGCACTTCGTGCCACCTTCCCCTCAAGGGGAAGGCTTTTGGGCGGGCTGGGGTGGGTTGGGTGCGCAGGGGCTGCTCTTTCGTTTCCTGCGGGCTTACTTGTCGGTGTAGCCCAGCGTCCGCAGGTCCTCCGCGCGGTTGCGCCAGTCGGGGCGGACCTTGACCCACAGCTGCAGGTTGACGCGCTGGCCGAGCATTTTTTCGATGTCGCCGCGGGCCTGCTCGCCGATGCGGCGCAGCATGTCGCCGCGCTTGCCGATGAGGATGCCCTTGTGGGACTCCTTTTCGCAGAATATGTTGGCGTGGATGGTGACGGCGCGCTTTTCGTCGCACTCGTTCTCCATCGCGAGCACCTCGACGCCGATGCCGTGGGGGATCTCGTCGCGCAGGTTGCGCAGCGCCTTTTCGCGGATCATCTCGGCCACGATGACGCGCTCGGGCTGGTCGGTGACCATGTCGTCGGGGAAATACTGCGGGCCCTGCGGCATCCACGAGGCCAGCTGGCCGACGAGGCGGTCCAGGCCGTTCTTCTTGAGCGCGGAGATGGGCACGAAGGCGTCCATGGGCTGCGTGGACAGGCGCTCGAGCAGGGGCGCCAGGGTGTCGGAATTGACCTGGTCGATCTTGTTGACGACCAGGGCGCGCTTTACGGGCAGGGAGCCGTATTTTTCCAGGATCTCCATGTCGGCGTTGCGCACGTCGGTGGCGTCGAGCATCAGGATCACCGCGTCGATGCCGTCCAGCGCGTCCTGCACGGCGCCCATCATGTACTCGCCCAGCTTGTTGCGCGGGGCGTGCAGGCCGGGGGTGTCCAGGAACACGATCTGCAGGTTTTCACGCGTCATTACGCCCATGATGCGGTTGCGCGTGGTCTGCGCGCGCGAGGAGGTGATGGCCACCTTCTCGCCCACCAGCGCGTTCATCAGCGTGGACTTGCCCACGTTCGGGCGGCCCAGGATCGCCACAAAGCCCGAGCGGTAGCTGTTGTTCTTCTTTTGCATTGATCTATATCCTCCGGGAAAATCAAGTATTCAGTCTCTGGAAAGCGAAAGCGCGGCCAGCGCCTTTTCCTCCTTTTGCCGCATCACGGCGCGCTCGTCCTCGTCCTCGTGGTCGTAGCCCAGCAGGTGGAGCATGCCGTGGGCGCACAGGTAGCCCAGCTCGCGCTGCAGGCTGTGGCCGTACTCCTGCGCCTGTTCGGCGGCGCGGTCGGGGCAGATCACCAGGTCGCCCAGCTCCAGCGCGCCGGTCTCGGGGTCCACGCAGCCCAGCAGCGCGGCGGGGGAAGCGTCGGCCAGCATACCGTCGATCATGGGAAAGGAGAGCACGTCGGTGACGCTGTCCACGCGGCGGAAGTCGCGGTTGATCTCGCGAATCCGCTCGGGCTCCACCAGCGTCACGCCCACCATGACCTCCATCTCGATGCCCTCGTCGGCCAGCACGCGCTCCATCACGCGCTGCAGCAGCAGCCGCGCCTGCGCATCCTCGGGCGCGCCCTGCCTCTCCTCCATCCATTCGATCAGCATGTCATTCCTTCTCCTTTTTCAGCGTGTCCATGTTGGGGTATTCGATGCGCTCGTGGTAGATGCCCGTCAGCGTGCGGATGAACGCGTCGGAGATCTCGTTTAGATCGCGGAAGGTCAGCGGCGACTCGCTCAGCTGCCCCGACTCGAACTTGTCCTTGACCAGCTTCTGGATCATCGCAGACATGCTCTCGCGAGTGCGGTCCTTGAGGGTGCGCGTGGCGGCCTCGACGGTGTCGGCCATCATCAGGATGGCGGCCTCGCGGGTCTGGGGCTTGGGGCCGTCGTAGGAATAGTCGCGGATGTCGATCTGACGGCCCTCCTCGTCGGCCTTTTTCTTGGCCGCGTAGTAGAAGTAGGCCATCGTGCCGTCGCCGTGGTGCTGGGCGATCATGTCCTTGACGGCCTGGGGCAGCTTGTACTTGTCGGCCAGCGCAAGGCCGTCGCGCACGTGCGCCGCAAGGATCGCCGCGGACACCGCGGGGTCCATGCCGTCGTGCGGGTTGGGCTGGTCGATCTGGTTTTCCTTAAAGAAGATGGGCCGCCGTGTCTTGCCGATGTCGTGATAGTACGCGCCCACGCGGCACAGCAGCGCGTTGGCGCCAATGCGGTAGGCTGCGGCCTCGGCAAGGTTGGCCACCAGCAGGCTGTGGTGATGGGTGCCGGGCGCCTCGGTCTGCAGCAGGCGCAGCAGCGGCTGAGTGGGGTTGGACAGCTCCAGCAGCATCTGCGGGGTGACGAGGTTGAACACGTTTTCAAGCAAGGGCGTCACGCCCACGGCCAGCACCGCAGACAGCAGCCCGCCGCCCGCGCCGTAGAGCGCGGACTTGAGCGTGGCCATGATGTCGGCGCTGGTGAGCACGCCGGCGGCCATCATGGTGGCGAAGTTGACCGCCGCCACCGCAAAGCCCGCGTACACCAGGCGGCTCCTGCGCGTGATGCGCTTGGCCAGGAACACCGCCGCCGCGCCGCCAAAGAGCGACATGAGCAGGATCTGGAACATGGACGAGGTCAGGATGCCGTCGCTGCCCGCGCCCAGCACGCCCGCGATGACGCCCGCGACCACGTTAAACGTGATGGCAAGCCTCGGGCGCATCAGGATCGCGATGATGAACGCGCCCAGCTGCACGGGGATCAGGTAGATGTTGATCTGCTTGACCACCATGCCGATGGCGACCTCCAGCAGCAGCACCGTGGTCAGCAGCGCCACCTCCTTGGGGCGGCGCAGCAGGTCGCGCTCGAACTGGTAGAGGTAGAGCAGCATCAGCCCGTACATCAGCGCCACCAGCGCCGCCATGCCCAGGTACATGCTGGTATCCACCTGCGTGTCCTCCAGCAGGCCCAGGCTGGAGAGCATCGCCAGCTGCTGGACGGTGACGACCTCGCCCGCCTGCACGATGTTCTGGCCCTTTTTATACATCACGGGCTCCACGGCGGCGGCGGCCTTCTCGCGCTCCTCCTGCGTGGCCTCCTCGTCGATGAACACGTTCTCCTGCAGGGAGTTGTCCAGCACCGAATAGCACACCTGCACCAGGCCTCCGCTGACGCCGCGGCCCAGCACCTGCAAATGCAGCGCCTGCAGCCGCTGGCTCAGCTGGCCCTCGCGGATGCCCTCGTCCATCGCCTCGCGCGAGAGGGTGAGCACCACGTCGCACATGTTGTCAAACGCGTCCTCGGTGGCGGTCACAACGGTGGTCAGCTGGTCGTAGGTCAGATTCAGCCCGGAAAGCTCCACGCCCAGCGCCTCCACCACCGCCGCCTGCCGCCGTTCCACCTCGGCCGCGGCCTCCTGGCCGGGCGTCAGGTCCAGCGGCGCGGTGGGCTCGGGCTCGGCCGTCTCCGCGCCCTCCCCGCCCTCCGGGTCGGGGGTGGCCTCGGGGGTGGCCTCCGGCGTGGCCGTGGGGGTCGCGGTGGGCGCGGGGGTGGGCAGCACCGCGGCGGCCGCGTAGTTGGCGCGCGCGTTCATCATCGCGGTCAGTATGTTCAGCACCTGCTCGTCCACCGCGGTGGAGACCGAGGTGTCCAGCTTGGTCGTGCCCTCCACGATGGAGGCGGCGGCCGCGTCGCGCAGCTTCTGGGTGGCGATGGTGTCCTCGATGTCCTTGGTGGCGGTGATGGTGGTATCCGCGATGTCGCCGGCCTTGAGGTTATGCCGCTTGGGGGTGGCGACGATCATGAACACGCCGAACACCACCGCAAAGCCCAGCGCCAGCGTCAGCACCGACAGCAGCGTGCCCGAGCGGAACAGCGCAGAGACCTTCCGGCTGCCCCGGGCGGAGTTTCCCTCGTTCAATCGCTTCATATCATCACCTGATTTCTAGGCGTTCCGGGGCTTGTCCCGGTACTCCTGCTTCTTTTCGTACTTCTCGTAGGCCTTGACGATGGCCTGCACCAGGCTGTGGCGCACCACGTCGCGGTGGGTAAGCTCGCACACCGCGATGCCCGGCACGTCGGAGAGCACCTCCACGGCCTCTTTAAGCCCGCTCTTCTTGCCCGCGGGCAGGTCGATCTGCGTCAAGTCCCCCGTGACGATCACGCGGCTGTTCTCGCCAAAGCGCGTTAGGAACATCTTCATCTGCTCGCAGGTGGTGTTCTGCGCCTCGTCCAGGATGATGTAGCTGTCGTTCAAGGTTCTGCCGCGCATGTACGCCAGCGGCGCGACCTCGATGACGCCGCGCTCTAAGTACTTTTGGAAGTTCTCCACGCCCATCAGCTCGTAGAGCGCGTCGTAGAGGGGGCGCAGGTAGGGGTCGACCTTGTTCTGCAGGTCGCCGGGCAGAAAGCCCAGCTTCTCGCCCGCCTCCACCGCCGGGCGCGTGAGGATGATGCGCTCGACCTCCTTGTTTTTGAAGGCGACCACCGCCATGGCCATGGCCAGGTAGGTCTTGCCCGTGCCGGCGGGGCCGACGGCGAAGGTGACGGTGTTCTCCTTGACGGCCTTTACGTAATTGCGCTGGCCCAGCGTCTTGCAGCGCACCTGGCGGCCCCGGGCGGTGATGGCGATCACGTCCTGCATGATGGCGTCGATCATGTCGGCGTTGCCCTCCTTGGCCAGCTCCACCGCGTAGTTGATGCGGCTCTGGTCGATGCGCTCGCCGCGCCGCAGCATGGCGATGAGCTTGGTCAGCACCGTGACGGCCAGCTCCACCTGCTCCTCGCTTCCGCTGACGGTGATCTCGGTGCCCATGGATTTGATCGCCGCGCCCGTGCGCGCGCAGACCGCGTTGATGTTCTCATCCAGCGCGCCGAACAGCTGGCTCAGCTGCTCGAGCGTGTCCGCGCTGACCGTGCGCCGGACCATTTCAACCTGTTCGTTCAAAGACAGTTTCCTCCATCTGATGTTCAGTCGATGCCGGAGGGCTGTGCCGCTTCTTCCGCGCCGATCTGCATCACGCTCTCCAGCGTCACGACCGCACACAGCTTTCCATCTTCTATCATACAATATTCTACCCGTTTGTCAACAACGCAAGCGCCATTTTTCAGCCCCAGCAGCGCGTTGGTCAGCGCGCGCGCCGCGCTTTCGTCCTTTGCGGCTGCAAGATTTCGCGTTTGCGTGGCGCGGGCCGCCTCGTAATGCGTGCGCCGCACCACCTGCAGGGGATAGAACAGGCCGTCCAGCAGCAGCAGCGTCTCCTCCTCCGTCTCCTCGCAGGGGTAGACCGTCTCCACGTCCTCCGGGTACCGCCATTCCCCCGCGACGATCTGCGTCTGCACGGTGCTCTCCCCCGTGCGCGTCAGCGTCTCGACGCGCAGCGCCGCCTCGCCCCGGCCCACGGCCCAGGTGCGCGCCGTCACCGCACCGCGCGCGTGCGGCATGCGCTCCGTGCCGCGGATGAGCACCTGTCCGGGCACCACGGTGTCGCCCGGGCGCACCAGCGCCTCGCCCGACAGCGTCACCACCCGCGTGACCAGCCCGCCCGTCACGGCCACCACGTCCACCGGCGCGTCGGGGTCGAACACCTCCGGCGCGGCCGCCGCCTGCACCACGTACAGCTCCATCGAGAAGCCCTTTTGCCGCACCGCCGCGTACGTCAGCCCGGGGCAGCTGCGCAGCACCTCGCCCGCGACCGCCTCCCGGTCCACGCCCGCCGCCCACACGCCCGGCCGCACGCCGCAGGCGCGCAGCGTCTCCAGCAGCGCGGTTCGCTGCGCCTCGTCCCGCGCGCCCACGACGGACACGCCCAGCACCGTCTGCGACAGGCCGCCCAGCACCAGCGCCGCCGCCACCGCGCACAGCACCAGCGCCGCACGCCGCCGCGCCGCGCGCCGCACCCGCGCCATGCCGAACCGCCGCACGATGCGCATGCGCACCCCCGACCCGCGCAGCACATGCCGCACCGCGTTCAGATCGCCCGCGCGCACGTCCAACTCCAGCCCGCCGCGCACCGTCCTGACGTCGCGCAGCGGCATCGCCTGCGACAGCGCCGTCAGCCGCCGCCCGCTCACCGCGCCCAGCAGCCGCACCCGCACCCAGCCCACCGCCCGCACCGCGCACCCCTCCCTCGTCCGTCGTCCCGCCCGCCGGCCCGCAAAACTCCACCGCAAAGCCTTCTCCCGCATGAACCAAGAAGCCGCCGCACCTCCGATGCCGCGAGACCCCATTTCCCATTCGGACTGCACAGCCAATAAATAGTACCGCCGTCCAGTCGCAGCAGCTCCCAGTCGCATTTCATTTCATTAAAAAGTGAACCCCGCAGTCGCCGGGGGGAAGTGTCCCCCGCCGCACCCAAACTCTCCCCAGAACACCCAAAAGGCTTCCCCTTGAGGGTTCACCCGGAGGGGCGAAGCCCTGAAGGTCGAGCGTTTCGGAAGAAACAATCCAGTGGACTGTTTCTGGAAAATAAG
Source organism: Candidatus Spyradocola sp. (assembly GCA_034113365.1). Taxonomy (GTDB): domain Bacteria; phylum Bacillota; class Clostridia; order Christensenellales; family UBA1750; genus Spyradocola. The sequence continues at coordinate 4,219 of JAXEXP010000001.1, read as the reverse complement.
CCGACCGGAACACCGGGCTTTTCCGAAGGGGAAGCACGGTGCGTAGTCAGCGGATGAGGTGTTCCCTGCGCACCTTCCTTCTCCCAGAACGCCCTCCAAAGCCCTTTCCCTGAAGAAAAGATGACATCCTTCGGAGGGGCGAAACCCTGGAGCATAAGCATTTCAGAATAAAGGCCTTGTAGAACGCTTATGGAGAATAAACCTGGTTTTCCCGAAGGAAAAGCACGGTGTGCAATCGCCGAATAAGGCGTTCCCCGCACACCAACCTCCCCCAGACGGCCCCTGCGCACAACGCCCCGACGCGCCGCACAACGCGCACCCGGCTCCCCACTGTACACCCGTGCGGCGCCCCCGCGGCAAACCAGCCGCCCTACCGCACCAGCCGCACCGCGTCGATGCGCCCCGCCACCGCTACGTCCTCGCCGTCCATGCGCTCCAGCGTCAGCCCCTCGCCCTCGATCACCAGCGCGCCCACGGACAGCCGCAGCCGCAGCACCGCGCTGCCGTACTCCAATATCCCGCGGTGCCCCCGCACCGTCAGCTGACGCCCCGCGCCGTCCATCGCCACGCTCGCCTCGCGCCCCGCTCCCCGCTGCACGCGCTCACCCCCGTCCACGCCCGAATTTCCTCCCTCTATCCCTATTCCCCCCGCCCCCGATTCATTCTTCCCGGCGCGCCTCCCCCTCCCCCATCCCCTCCCCAAGGAAGGAAGCGCCGCGCCGTCGCGCACCCACGCCCCGACCGCGCCGCACTCACCGCACCCGGCTGCGCACTGCATACCCGTGCGGCGCCCCTGCTGCCGCCCACAGGCGGCAGCGGGGCCCTCCCCGGGTTCCGTCGAGGAAACCATAGCCCCCCCTGCCCCACCCAACGGGAGGGGCAGGGGGGTCATCCCCGTCACTTCATCTCTTTTTTCTCTTTTTTCTCCGGCGTCACTTCATCCCGGCCGTCTTTTTCGTTCTGCTCAGGCCCTGCACCAGCGCGGACACGCCGCGGCTGAGCACGCCGCTGCCCACGCTCTCCGCGCTCTGCTGCTTTTTCTTCGTGCCCGACGAAGAGGAGCCGCTGCTGCGGTTCAGCGCGGCGGTGTAGGTGTCCAGCGCCACCTGCTGCATCTGCTGCGTCTGCTGCCAGTTTTTCAGGTTGACCTCCTGCTGCATCTGCGCGTTGAACTTCTGCGCGCTGAGCACCGCGTCCTGCTGGGTCTTCCACATGTCGGAGGCGTACTGCGCCGCGGAGGAGGCGCGGTCGGCCTCGATGCGCTGCAGCGCGTCGCTGAAGCTGGTCAGCAGCTCCGTCTGGCTGCGCTGGGCGTTGTACTCGTTGCGCTGCAGCATGTCGGTGGCGTAGCTGGAGCGGCCGAAGCCGCGCGCGTTGGCGGCGTTTTCCAGCGTCGCGGCGGACTGGATGCGGTTGTTCTCCACCTGCTGCTGGCTGTACTCCAGCTGGCGCTGCGCCGACTGCCTCTGCGCCTCGGCCTGCGCCGCGTACAGCGCGTCGCCCACGCTCAACCAGTCGGAGAAGCTGCGCTGCTCAGGCACGTCCACCTGCACCGCCGTCAGCGCGCTTCCGCCGCCGAACATGCCCGATACCAGCGCGTCCACGGCGCTCTTGTTGCTCTGGTAGGCGCGCTCGGTGTAGTCGCCCCACTTGCCGTCCACGCCGCTCGCGCCCAGGTTGGCGCCCAGCGTCTTGAGCGCCGCCTGGACGGCCAGCGTGTAGTCGGTGCTCTTGCTCTTGTCGTAGCCTGCCATGTTTTCTTCCTCCTTTTATTCCATCAGCAGGGCCTGCGCGAACGCACAGCCCTTGCCCACGTACACCTCGCCGCCCGACACGGACGCGACGACCTCCACCTGCGTGGTGCCCGCGCTGCGGTTGGCCAGCAGGAAGGGCGCGCTCATCGTGAAGTACCCGTCCACCGCCTGCTGGAAGGCGATCAGCTCGCCGCCGTTTTCGCGGATGCGCAGGGTGAGCACCGCGGGCGTGGACGCGGCCGACATGCCGTCGCCCGTGACGGTGAGGAACACCGCGATCTGCGCGCCGTCCCCGTGCGGTATGGAAAAGGTGCCCACCGTCGCCTCCTCCTGCTCCTGCCACAGCGCCGAGACGGTATTGCCCGAGGAGTAGCCGCGCAGGCCGCTGCCCGAGGCGCTGCTGTTCTTTGCAAAGCCCTTGATGATGAAGCTCTCGTTGACGTACTGCAGGAATTTGTTGAGCTTCTCCTGCTCCTTGGCCATCTGCGAGCGCGCGGGCGCGGGGTACTTGCCGTTGGCCTCGCGGTAGCTCAGGTCCCTGGCCGCAGCGCCGTACAGATCCAGACGCGGCGTGGCCACCACGTCCACCTGAAAGCCTGCCATGTTCTCATCCCTCCGTTTCGATCTCCAGCCCGCCGGTGAAGCAGAACTGCGTGCCCGGCGCGCTGTCCAGGTTGATGCGGAAGCGCCGCCCGCCCAGCCGCAGCCGCCGCTGATGCAGCCGGTCCTCTTCGCTGCCGCTGATGAGCAGGCGCTGCTTGCTGCCGCGCTCGCTCTCCACCGTCAGGCGCACGCAGGGCAGACCCTGCGCCGCGCGCATGCGGCCGTAGAGCGCCACCCGGCACAGCACCTTTTCGCGGTTGGTGCCAAAGTCCATCCACGGCGTCGTCCAGCGCGCCGCAGCGGGGGTGCCGCCGCCCAGCACGCGCACCACGCCGTCGCCGCACAGCGCCAGCAGCTGCTCGCGCATGCGCCCCGCGCGGGCAAAGCCCACCGCGCCCACGCCGTCGTGCAGCGCGTAGGTCTCTCGGGCCAGGTCGTACTCCAGCAGCAGGTTGTTGACGGCGCTGCCGCCCACGGGCAGCGAGAACCACAGCCGCTCGCCAAAGCACACGCCCGCAGCCGTTGCGCCGAAGCCCTCGCTCAGCCGCTCGGGGCAGTCCTCCTCCTCGCAGTAGGTCTTGTCGAACAGGCGGGGCAGCTTGCGGTCGTCCAGCAGCACGATGGTGGTGCCGCTCTGCACGCCGATGCCCTGCGCCGCCACGAAGTACCCCGTCTGCCCGTAGACCGCCGCCGTGCGCCCCGCGATGGTGCCCATCTCGCCCGACATGCGCGTGACCTGGTAGTTCTCGGGCGAGGTGCCGTACAGCAGCAGCGCCGTGGTGCTCTTGAGGATGCACAGGTCGCTGCCCACGCCGTAGAGGTTGGTGATGACGCCGCCGTCAAACGTGGGCAGGTCCACAAAGCCGCCGCCCGTCTCGGGGGTGTCGACGTTGCCCGTCCAGTCGTTGGGGTCGAGCATACGCGAGTAGTAGAGGCGGTCGGGGTTGTCCATGTCGCCGCACATCCACACGCGCTCGTAGTGCAGCGCGAAGTATTTTCCGCGCGCGGGCGCGCCTTCAAGCGCCGAGGCGGTCTCGGCCTGCCCGTCCCAGCACTGCACGGGATCGACGCCGTTGCCGAAGATGAGGATGCTGTCGTCGTTCTTTTTGTAGCTGAGGAAGCCCCAGCCGCCCGCGGTGCCCGTGTACAGCGTGCACCACGCGCCGCCGCGCCACACCAGCACCGAGTCCTCGGTGCCCGCCACGACGTACTCGGTGCGCACGCCGTCGGAATCGGTCTCGCAAAACACGTACAGGCTGCCGGGCGTGCCGGGCACGGGCGCGTCGATGTAGGGCGCAAAGCCCGCGGCGCTGGCCAGACGGCCGTGGTCGGTGGAGACGTTGCGCGCCTCCCGCGCCGAGGCGGCGTTGCCCGCCAGCTCGCCCAGGCTCTCGTCCACGCCCTCAAAGTAGGGGATCACATATCGCGCCACCTGATCTGCCCTCCCTTCATTACAGGCTGCGCCACGCGGCGTAGGACGGCTCTCCCCCGCCGCAGGCCTCGGCCAGCCCGCGCTCGAATGCCGCGTAGAGCGCCCCCGCCTGCGCGTGGTTGCCGCGCACCTCCTGCCCGCGCGCCGCCGCGTAGTCCGCCAGATAGGGGTGCAGCCCCTCGTCCAGCTTGACGGGCTCGTCCTCCTCGGCGCGCAGCGGGTCCAGGCTGTCCAGCGCCGCGCGGCCGTGGATGCGCCGCACCGCGCGCGCATAGCCCTCGTTGAGCCAGCGCAGCAGCACGCCCGCGTACTCCTCCACCACATCGGGCTCGGCCGTGTCGCTGCGCGCATAGCCCATGTCCATCAGAAACAATTCGGTCAAGGCTGCAACTGTCATGGTCATACCTCCTTATTGTGCAGCAAAGAAACG